>CAMCDO010000039.1 GCA_945873585.1 Verrucomicrobia subdivision 6 bacterium
TCGGCAATGGTGGCGGGGTTACGAGGGTCATCTTCTTCGAGTTGGGATTCGAGTTTGCCAACGAGGTCTGCGCCGACATCGGCGGCTTTGGTGTAGATGCCTCCGCCCAAACGAGCGAAGACGCTGACGAGAGAGGCTCCGAGGGCGAGGCCGGTCAAGCTATCGATGGCGGCGCGGAGGCCGAGCCAGCGGGAGGCGACGAGATAGAAAGTGCCGATAGATAGCAGGGCGAGGGCGACAACAAGCAGGCCGGTGACGGCGCCACCGTTGAAGGCATTACGTAGTGCGGCGATTCGGCTAATGGTGGCGGCTTGGGCGGTGCGAACGTTGGCCATAACAGCGATTCGCATGCCCGCGAACCCGGCGACGAGGCTACAGGCGGCGCCGACGACAAAACCGATGCCAGTGGGAATATTCTTTAGGTAACAGATGGCGGCAAGAAGGACTAGGGCAATGATGGAGACGGCTTGAAGTTGGCGATGGAGGTAGGCAGCGGCGCCTTCTTGAATTGCGGTGGCGACTTCGCACATGCGCTCGTTGCCAGCGGGTTGGCGTTTAATCCAGAGGATGAGTGCGACGGCAGCAGCAAGACCGACGGCAGCGGAGATTAAGCTAAAAAGGACTGCATTATTTAAAAGGAAATTACTCATGGGATATTGCCAGAAAGTAGGGTTTGCGATGAGGCAAGCAACGTTATTCGGATCGATTTATGATGTTTTAAGTACTTGTATGAGTTGGATATTCCATATATTGTATATTTCACATGACGAAGTATTTGAAAAACGGTTTCACGGGTGAGCTGGACGCTCGGGTTTTCGAGTTAGAGAGGATTGCCACCCTGTTGCAGCGGCGGTTTCTTTTGGACTTATTTAGGCAAACATCGGCCAAGCGGCTTTCGGTGCCGCAGTTTACGCTTTTGGGTTTCCTCGCGGGGACATCGGGTGTGGCCATGGGGGTGTTGGCCAAACGAATGAGTCATGCTACTTCGGCGACGACGGGGCTGGTGGATCGGTTGGAGGCGGTGGGATTAGTTAAGCGGCACGCGGTGGTTGGAGATCGGAGGCAAAAGTTGGTAGGGATCACTGCAAAAGGGAAAGAGTTGATGGATCGATTGCAGGGAGAGTTACGGCATCATTTGCATGAAATTCTTGGGCAGGTCGAAGAGAGGGATCAGGACGCTTGGGTAAGGATTTATCGGGTAATGGAGAAATATTGTGATGAACTCCCGCGCAATTAAGATTTTTATTTTACTGGCCCTAGGAGTCTTTGGGGTGCGAGCGGAGGAAAAAAAAGAGAAAGTGGAGGTCACTTTGCCTTTGGCGAGTCGTTCGGACATTCCAGAAATTTCAAGCAAGAGGTTGAATTTAGCGCAGTGCGTGGCTTTGGCCTTGGAGCAAAACACGGAGATCCGCCAAGCGAAAGAGGAGGTCCAGAGAAAAGAGGGAGTCGCGGTGGAGGTGAGAAGCGCGCTCCTGCCGAAAGTCACAGCCACGGGAAACTTTGATTACCAATCCAAAGAGCTGAATGGCTTATTGGTCAACGCAGGATTTGTTTCGGCGGATGAGATGAACTGGAATGCGGGGATACGAGTGAGCCAGCTTTTGTTTGACGGCGGAGCGGCTTTGTCTCGAACTCGGGCGGCGCGAATGTCGGAGACTCAATCCATGTTGATTCTTCGAGATACAATTGATCGGGTGATTTTGGAGGTTCGCAAAAATGTTTATGCTGTTCTGCTAAACCGATCCCTGATTGACGTCCAGACGGAGGCGGTGGATTTAAAGAAAGCGCAGCTGACTTCGCAACAGAAACGATTTAAGGCGGGGACGGTAACTAAATTCAACGTGCTGAGGGCGGACGTGGAGTTGGCCAACAACATGCCGCAATTGATTCGGGCACGAAACAACAAGAGAGTCGCAGAAGTGCAGTTGGCAAAAGTCATGGCGTTGGATTATCCGATTGAGGCGGCAGAGGATTGGACTCCACCCGTCTATGTGGAAGGAGACCTGCCTTACCAACCGGTGAAGGTCGACTTAACAGCTTCACTGCAAAATGCGGTGCGGAACCGAAATGATTTGCGAGCGGTGAAAAAAGAGATCGAAATTCAGGGGAAATTGTTTGAGGCGGCGAAAAAAGAGGCATTTATTCCAAAGATCGTGGGTTCGGGTGGATATGATGTCATTCAGAATCCTGGAAGCTCCACTTTCACGGATAGTTTTAATGGGCCTGCGGCATCGATCAACGGGACATGGACGCTGTTTGACGGGATGTTGAGTTCGGGTCGTTTCACGCAGCTGAAAGCACAGATCCGCAAAGCGGAGGTGGCCTATGAGGAGAAGCGAAGATTGGTGGAGAGTGATGTGCGGGATGCATTTGTAAGGATGGAGGAGGCGCAAGAGTTGGTGACATCGCAGCAGCGAAATGTGGAGCAGTCGCGTGAAAGTCTGCGCTTGGCCGAGGCACGGTTCAATGTGGGTGCGGGAATACAGCTCGATATTATCAACGCACAATCGAATCTCACGCAGGCGCAGTTCAATGAACTTCAGGGAAGATTTGATTATAATGTGGCGGTGGCATCCTTGGAGAGAGCAACGGCAAGCCCGTTTGGACCGAAAAACCCTCCTTCTTCACCCAGCGAGGCTGGGCTTTCACCCAAAACGAGATTGAACATGCAGGCATCCTCTCGTGTTGGCCTTCAGCCTGGGCAGTGAATTTTTTACGCTTCTCGGAGTTGGAGGGGCAGAGGTGCCTGCACGGATTTACTCTTCGGTCCGATCCAGCGCTGGGGACGGCAGATATTCCTCAAATTTTAAGCGAGGCGGGACTGCCTCAGAACTATGTCATGGGGGAGCAGATCCATGGAGCGGGGGTGGCGGTGGCAGGGTTGGGGGGAGCTGGGAGAGTGATCCCAGGGGTGGATGGGTTGGTGACCAATGAGAAAAATGTATCGCTGGTGATTCGAGTGGCGGATTGCGGGCCAGTTTGGATTCGGTGCGGGAAGACGGGTGCGGTGGGTTTGGTGCATAGCGGGAGGAAAGGGACGGAGGTGGGAGTAGTGGAGGTTGCGGTCCGCAAAATGAGGACTGAATTCGGGGCGGAGGCGAGGGATATGGTGGCACTTCTGGGGCCTTGTATTCGGCCTCCGCACTATGAGGTAGATTTTGCGGGTGAGATTTTGCGGCAGTTGGCAAGGGAAGGGGTGGGGAAGATTGTGGATACAAAAATTTGCACGGCGGATGATCTTGGAAGATTTTATTCTTACCGGTCCGAAAAAGGCAAAACGGGAAGGCACTATGCGGTGATGGCGATGAGTTAGTAGAAAAGAAAAAAGAAGAGAATAAGAAAAGGAGGCGAAAGTGGGATCGGTATAGTCTTTGACTTGGCCTGTCTTCGGGAGAAAATGTTGCATGGCGGGAATGACAAAGGGGTCGGTTTGGTTGGCGACAGCTGGAGTAGCGTTGGCGCTAGGGTTTGGGTTGGGCCGAGTGACAGCGCCGGGAGCTCCTTGGGGAGGGGGGACGAAGGTGAGAGATGCTGCTCAGCAGATAGGGCAGGGCGAAAAAGAGGTTGAGGAAAGAGAAAAAGTTGATGGGGGAAGGGGGGGGCAAGCGCAGGCCTCGGTTGAGGAGAGGTTTGCCAGGGCGCTGGTGATGAGTGACCCCAAGACGAGGGATCGCGAGTTAGAGAATAGCTTGAGCCAAGCATCTTTGGCTGAAGTGAAGAAGGCGTTGGACATGGCCTTGGGCCTACCCGAGGGTGCGGCCAAGAGGGCGGCGATGGCGAAGGTAATGGAGAGGTGGGGGCAGTTGGAGGGCCCGAAGGCGGCGGCTTATGCTGAAAAACTTTTTGCGGAAAGCGGAAACCCAGATCTTTTGAAAGACGCCATGCGGGGATGGGGGCAGGCTGATCCGCAGGCCTCCATTGCCTACACCCAAGCGATGGAGGTGGGGGATGGAATTCGTCGGGACATCACGAGAGATCTTTTTCGGGATTGGGCGGATCGGAATCCTCAGGGAGCGGCGTCCTACGCGGCGAGCAATCCGATGGAGGTGGGTCGAGGGGGAGTGACTTCGTTGATTGCGGATCGGTGGTCGAAGCAGGATCCTCAATCGGCGGCGAATTGGGCGATGAGTCTGCCTCCGGGGAAAGAGCAGCAGAGGGCTTTGGATCAGTTAGTGCAGAACTGGTCGGATTTGAATTTGCAGGCGGCGGCTGATTTCGTGAGTCGGCAAGCGGCGGGGGAGAACAAGGACGCGATGGTGAGTAGCTTAGCGAGGGAGGTGGCCAAGGAGGATCCCTCGGCGGGGCTGAAATGGGTTTCGACTTTGAGTGACCCTGCGCTGCAGGAGCGAACGGCTATGGGGGTATTGTGGCGAACCGCACGAAGTGACCCGGTGGCGGCCCAGCAGATTCTGAAGAACTCTTCTCTTTCCGCGACGGTACAAACAGCGGTGTTAACGAAAATGATGAAGAATAGTAACCGAGGGAATGGGCCGTAAGGGGGGGAGAGTGGGTGATTCTTTCCAAAGACCGATCCTCTTGCGATCGGGTGGCTTTGTTAACTATCGGTGTCTTGGGAAGCGAGAAGAAGGCCTTCGGCAATGCACTGATCGAGAGATGCGCTGACATCGGCTGATTCCCGACTGAGATTCATGGCGGCACCATTCGCTTGATAGGTTTCCGGCTTTTCTAATTCGGCGGTGATTTCAGCGAGGCGAGTCTGCAAGTGGAGGACGCGTCGCTCGAGGTCGGCGGCCTTGGTTTCATTCGTCTTTTTGGCTTGGCTTTGGGCTTTTCTCTCCTCGGCTTCGGCCCGCTTCTGTTCTTTGGTTTTTCGCGGGGTAGGAGCGCGTTCGGGAGATTCGGAGTTTGTAATCTTTTCGGGGGCGACGGGCTGGGAGTTGCTTAGCTGTTCGCCAGCGGTGAGGGCGGCGCGTTCGGAGGTGGCGCACGATTTATCGAGGTAGTACTGGTAATCGCCTGAGTAGGGGGTGAGGTGACCCGCACTGATGTGAAGGACGGTGGTGGCCATGGCGCGGATAAAATGAACATCGTGGCTAATAAAGATGAGGGTGCCCTCATACTGGCGGAGGGCTCCGATGAGGGCATCGATTGAGCCGATGTCTAAGTGGGTCGTGGGTTCGTCCATCAGAAGAAGATTGGGTGGATCGAGAAGGATTTTGACCAAGGCGAGACGAGATTTTTCTCCTCCGCTGAGGATGCCGACGGTTTTAAAGACATCGTCACCACGAAAAAGAAAGGAACCGAGAACAGTTCGGGCGGTTTGTTCGCTCACGGGATTAGGCGAATCGAGGACGGATTCGAGCACTTCGTGTTCCATGTTAAGGGTGTCGCCGCGGTGCTGGGAAAAGTAACCAACGCGTACGTTATGTCCGGTGGTTCGTTCTCCGCTTTGGATAGGTATGGCCCCGCCGAGGAGTTTGAGGAGGGTGGATTTTCCTGCACCGTTGGGACCGACGAGAACGGTGCGTTGACCGCGTTCGGCTTCAAAGTTGAGGCCTCGGTAGACGACGAGATCACCTTGGCCTTCGACATTGCGGTAAGCGTGATCGACATTTTTCAGGGTGATGGCGCGGAGTCCGCTCCGAAGGGGTTGAGGGAAGGAGAACTTGATCGAACGAGCTGCGGAAACGGGAGCTTCGATTTTTTCCATGCGATCGATTTGCTTGAGTTTGCTTTGGGCTTGGGAGGCCTTACTCGCCTTCGCGCGAAAGCGGTCGGCAAACTGTTGGAGGGAGGCGATTTCTTTCCGTTGATTTTTGTAAGCAGCGAGGTGCTGCTCTTCGCGGGCCGCTTTTTCGATGACGTACTTGTCGTAGTTACCGCGATAGCGGTGGAGTTTGGCCTGAGAAATTTCGATAATGGAGCTGACCAGCTGATTGAGAAATTCGCGGTCGTGGGAGATCATGAGAATGGCGCCCGGGTAATTTCGCAAATATTCCTGAAACCAGACGAGGGATTCGAGGTCCAAATGGTTGGTGGGTTCGTCGAGGAGGAGAAGATCGGGTTCTTGAACGAGGAGGCGGGCGAGGTGGGCGCGCATGATCCAGCCCCCGCTGAGGGTGCGGGCTTTGCGATCAAAATCGGCGTCGCGAAAAGCGAGGCCGCTGAGAATTTGTTTGGCGCGGGGTTCGAGTTGCCATCCTCCAAGCTCGGTGAAGGTATCGATGGCTTCGTGATATTCTGGATCTTCTAGGGTACCCGCGAGCTCATGGCGTTTGATTGCCTGTTGGACGCGGGACATTTCCGGTGAAGTGGCGCAGGCCAGTTCGAGGATGGTTTCTTCTCCCGCGGGGGCAGATTCTTGAGGAAGGAAGCCGAGGGTGATATTTTTTTCAATGGTGACGCGACCGTCATCGGGAGTGGCCTCGCCAAGGATAAGGGAAAAGAGAGTAGATTTTCCTGCGCCGTTGGGGCCGACTAAGCCGAGGCGGTCCTCCCGATTGATCTGAAGAGAGACATCGCTAAAAAGAGTGCGACCTCCGAAGGCTTTGCTGAGTTTGGAAAGAGTGAGCATGGATAGAGGGGGAAAGAGCACGGGGGCTGGCACCCGTGCGAAGAAACTTATCTGAGCAGAGGAAACCGCGTAGCGGCGATGGCGAGTAAGGGCCCGATATTTTGATCTGCGTGCACGAATTGCATCGAGAAACCGTAGCGGAAGACTTTAGAAAAGTCCAGTTGAGGGGTAGGCGGCGGGAGTGCTTGGGGGACGAGTTTAGAGGAGGATGCGGAAAAAGGTCTTTTTCCCGACTTGGAGGACTTGGCCCGAGCTGAGGGTGATTTCGGACTGGGGATCAGCCAGCTTGGTGCCATCGAGTTTGACGCCCCCTTGGGTGATGAGTCGGCGGGCTTCGGAATTGCTGGCGATGACTTTCGTTTCCTGGACGAGTTTGGCAACGGAGAGGTTGGGGCCGGAGGGGCGGAAGGATTCCATTTCAGCCGAGGAGAGATCTTTTTTGGAGAACTTGGCTTCGAAGTCGGAGCGGGCGGAAGTGGCGGCGATTTCTCCGTGGAAGCGACGAACGGAAGCAGCGGCGAGCTCCTTTTTTGACTCCATCGGGTGGGCGGGAGTTTCCTTGGGTAACCCGAGGAAGGGGCCGAGGAGGTCGCGCCAAGCGACACAGGTTTCGTCGGGGATCGACATGATTTTGCCGAAAATCTCCTGGGCGGGTTCGGTAATGCCGATGTGGTTGCCGAGGGATTTGCTCATCTTCTGTTTTCCGTCGGTGCCGGTGAGCAAGGGAGTTACGAGGACGACTTGAGGTTCTTGGCCTGCTTGGCGTTGAAAATCGCGTCCGACGAGGTTGTTGAAGAGTTGGTCATTGCCGCCGAGTTCCACATCGGAATGGACGGCGACGGAGTCGTAACCTTGGAGAACGGGATACTGAAATTCGGCGAGGCTGATGGGGATGCCCTCTTTGTGGCGTTTGGAGAAATCGTCTCGTTCGAGCATACGAGCGACATTGACTTGGCCGTTGAGGCGAAGGAGATCGAGGCAGGTGAGTTGGGCGAGCCATTCTCCGTTGCGGCGGATCTCGGCTTTCTTGGGATCGAGGATTTTAAAGACTTGGTCAGTGTAGGTTTTGGCGTTTTGCTCGATGGTTTCGGGATCGAGGGCAGGGCGGGTTTTGGAGCGTCCGGTGGGATCGCCGACGCGAGCAGTGTAATCTCCGATGATGATGACGGCGAGATGGCCAGCGTCTTGGAATTGGCGGACTTTGGCGAGGACGAGAGCGTGGCCGAGGTGGAGGTCGGGGGCGGAGGGATCGAAACCAAGTTTGACCCGGAGGGGTCGGCCGGTGGCGAGTTTTTTGGTGAACTCTTCGCGGGTGTGGATGTGGGTGAGGCCAGAGAGAAGGGTATCTGCGGACATGGGGTGAGCCTAATCAGCATGAGGGCGGAGGTGAAGGCGATTAGGTGAATTTTTCACACTTGGGTGGGGCTGTTGATAAATGAAAGAGGGGCGACTAGAATAAGCATTGTGAGGATCCCTCTTATTTACACAGGGGTGGTTTGCTTTTTGAGTGGCTCTCTGCACGTGAGCCAGGCGGGGACGATTCGACATGATGTGGCGGATTCTTTTTACACTTCGCTGGCCCAGCAAAGCGTCTATGACAGCGTGGGTTTTCTGACTTGGAGTATTGGTTCGATTGGGTACATGGCTTCGGGGACTTTGATTGCGCCTGATTGGGTGCTGACGGCAGGCCATGTGGTGGGTGGAACTGATGATTACGGGGCGGGGGTAAGTGGAATGATTTTTGGAAGGGGACCGACGTACAGTGGGATTGGAATTACTGCGACGGAGTGGATTCCTTATGGGGGTTGGAGTAGTAGTGCAGGAAATTTGTGGGCGGGGGTTGATTTGGGGTTGGTGCATTTGAGTCAGGCGATTACCGATGTGGCGCCTGCCCAGATGGATTTTAGCACTTCGCTGTTGGGGTTGCGGGGAACGAGCGTGGGGTATGGGAGAAGTGGAACAGGTTTGACGGGGATGAACACTAATCATGGGACGAAGCGGGCAGGACAAAATTTGATTGATGCCCAAGGGGGAATGTCGCCGACGATGGGGGATGGCAGGTCTCTCATTCTGAGTGGAATTTCTCCCACGGTGCTCTTTTACGATTTTGATAAGCCGCCAGAATCGGTTTTGAGTTCGATGGGCTCGACCGCGCCAGTGGCCCTGGAGTATTTGATTGGGAGTGGGGATAGCGGGGGTGCGCTCTTTATCGAAGTGGATGGAATGACCAAATTGGTGGGGGTGAATTCGTTTTTAGCTTCCTTGCCTTATCCGCTGGACACAACGGGGCCGAGTGGGGATTACGGGGATTTGGCGGGGGTGGTTTCGGTCCAAAGTTTTGGAAACTGGATTTATGAGGTGACAGGAGTGCCGGAACCGTCCGCACTTTCGCTTTTGTTGCTTGGACTTTCTGGGTTGGCCATGGTTCGGCGAAGGAAGTAGGATTCGAGTAAGAGTGAACAAAGAGGTGCGTAATCTTTTGCTAAAGAAACTGGATCTAGTTCTGCTGTTTTGTGGAGCATTGATTTTTGCGGTGAGTTCGGAGGTGCGAGCCCATCCTGGGCATGAGGGAGATACGGAAACTGCTGCGGGTAGTTCCTCGGGTTTGCCTGCCCCGCAGGTATCGATAACGGAGGAGGGGGGATATCGGGTGATCAAGGCGAATGGGGTGCCGAACCACGAGATAGGGCAATTCCCAGGGCCCGGGTGCCCGAATGCGGCTTCGGCGCAGAGTTATAGTTTAAGGATGCCACTCCATCCTAAAACCAATGCCATTTTTACGCAGTTGAAGCAGCAGTCGATTGGGGTGGCGGTGAACGGAGTCCCTTTCGATCCCGGGACGGCGGAGTATTGGAGAAACGATCACAGTTCGATTTGGCATATTGAGGCGCTGGGAGGAAGTAAGAGTCTGGGTCTGGATCAGAACCATGCGCACGTCCAACCGAACGGGGCTTACCATTACCACGGGATACCGACGGGGCTGGTATCGGCGTTGGGCGGGACGGGCGGGAAGTCAAATTTGTTAGGCTATGCGGCGGACGGCTTTCCTATTTATCTTCAGACTTCCGGCAATCGATCTAGTTACCAGCTGAAAGGGGGAACGCGTCCAAGCGGGACGGAGGGTCCAGGTGGAAAATACGATGGAACCTACACTGCTGATTATGAATTTGTGCAGGGATCAGGGGATCTGGATGAGGCGAATGGAAAAACGGGCATGACCTCTGAATATCCTCAAGGAACTTACTACTATGTGGCCACGGCGGAGTTCCCTTTTTATCCGCGGATGTTGAAAGGAACTCCCGATGCGAGTTTTCGGCGGGGGCCGCCTGGGGGTGGGCCTGGAGGGGGAGGAAAGACAGCGGGCGCAGGGGGGCAAGGCGGGGTGGGCAAGCAGGGTGGCGATCCGATAAAGAAGTTCGACAAGGATGGGGACGGGAAAATATCGATGGAGGAGGCTCCCGGACCGATGAAGACGAACTTTGCTAAGCATGACACCAACGGAGATGGGTTTATCGATGCGGATGAAGCGAAACTTTTGCCCTCACCGAGAAATCAGGGTGGTTCAGGGGGTGGAGTTCCGCCGCCGCAGTGAAGCACCGACTGGTTTTCGTTTTGTGGCTTGTCGGTGCGGGATTCGCGTCGGCTCACATGATTGAGGAGGCGGATTATCAGGCGATGAAAAAGAAGTCGGCGGCGCAAACTGGCCCCGCTCCCAAAACGGCAGAACCCTTTCAAAAATTTCCAGAAGCGGTTCTTTTGGATTGGGATGAGAAGTATCTCTATGTGGGGTCGGACGGGTTGCCTGGCCATCCGATGATGGTGGGAATTACGGCGTGGCAACAGCAAGTGCCACTTCCCCATTCCTATTATTTGGGAAATGCTTGGTCGATTCCACTCCATCCTGTGCCAGCGGCGAATGGAATGTCGGCCAAGGCGAACTTTTTCCGTGGGGCGATCGCGGTGGCGGCGAATGGGATTCCAATTTTCAATCCGATTAAGAATGATGGGCGGACGGATACTTTTTTGGCGGGGGAGCTGGATGAGTATGGGGGGCACTGTGGGCGGGCGGACGATTACCATTACCATGTGGCTCCTTGGCACTTAGCGGAGCGGTTAGGTCCGAGCATGCCGTTGGGGTATGCCTTGGATGGGTATCCGATTTATGGATTAGCGGAACCAGATGGCAGTACGGTGAGCGGACTTGATTCATTTCACGGTCACGCGAGCGCGGCAGGAGAGTATCACTATCACGCGAGCAAAAAATATCCCTACATCAACGGCGGGTTTCATGGGGAGGTATCGATCGGTGGTGGGCAAGTGGAACCGCAACCCAGTGCTAATCCTGTGCGGCAGGCAGGGGAGCCTTTGCCCGGAGCAAAGATCACGGGGTTTGTTGTCTCGACCGACAAGAAAAAGTATCAGTTGGATTACAGTCAAAATGGGAGAAAGGGTTCGGTGAACTATGAGATACTTTCCAACGGAAATGTGCACTTCACTTTCAAGAATCCCGACGGGAAGATTTCTGAATCAACGAGTGAGAAAGGAAAACAGAGGAAGGGTGGGGATCGTCCGCCGCCTCCACCTGATCGAAAAGCGGCGGGAGGCCCCCCCCAGATGGAGGCGAATGGGCAACCCCGCAAGCCATGGATCGAGAATCATCTCAAGGAGATGGATCGGGATCAGGACGGAAAACTGAGTCGGGAGGAGATGATGGCTGAAGTGAATCAAACTTTCACCGGATATGATGCGGATAAAGATGGGAAGATTAGCTCGGAGGAGGCGAATGGACCGGGGGTGCGGTCGTCGATGGCTGGGTTTGTGAAGCAGCACTTTACGGAGGTGGATGCGGACGGGAGTGGATCGATTTCATTGGAGGAGTTGAAGGCGGTGGCGATGAAGATGTGGGAGAAGTATTCTCGAGAAGAGGGATTTTCATTTCCGCATTCTCCGACATTAGAAAAACCATGATCAGAAGCACGCTTCTCGCAGTGATGCTTTCGGCGGGGTGGGTCTGGGGGGCAACGGAAAAACCGAATGTGGTAATCTTGGTGGCGGACGACGAGGGGTGGGGAGATATCGGGTGGAACAATCCTGAAGTGAAGACGCCAAACCTAGATCGATTGGCAGGGGAGGGAGTGCGGCTGGAACATTTTTATGTGAACCCGATTTGTAGTGTCACTCGGGCGGCGTTGATGACAGGGATGCACACCTTGAGGACGGGGGTGGAAAACTTTTCAGGGCTGGATTTAAAATACCAGACGCTTCCGCAGGCCCTGCATGATGCGGGGTATCAAACTTGGATGTGTGGAAAGTGGCACTTGGGCGGGGCGAAGGAGAACAGCCATCCGGAACCGGAATATCTGCCAACGAGTCGCGGATTCGATCATCACTACGGCCTGTTGGGTGGGGCGGTCGATTACAACACCCACATGAAGCCGAAAACGCAGGAGTTGGACTGGTGGCGGAATGGTCAACCTGTTGAGGAGGTAGGATATTCAACCGATCTTTTAGCGGATGAGGCGATCGGGTTGATGCAAAAGCGGGACAAGAGCAGACCCTTTCTTTTGTATCTGGCCTTCAATGCGATTCACGGTCCAATCTCAGCTCCTCCTGTGGAGGCGGGTGATGGGAGAATGCGCGGCCGTCCTGTTCTTTTGGCGGCGATGACAGGATTGGATGCGGCGGTCGGGCGAGTGGTGGCGGAGTTGGAGAAGCAGGGGATACGAAAAAATACCCTGATCATTTTCTTTTCCGACAATGGCGGGGACATAACCAAGGGCTCGACCAACCTGACTTTGAGGGAGGGAAAAGGAACGGTCTTCGAGGGGGGGGTTCATGTGCCGGCGGCGATGAACTGGCCAGGTGTTCTGCCGACTGGGCAAAAAAGCGAGCAGTTCATTTGCGTCGCGGATCTTTTTCCGACGATTCTGGATCTCACGGGGGTGAAGATGGCCTCTGCGCCGAAATTTGATGGAAAGGACGTCTGGCCCTCTTTGCAAGGAGGGCAAGCCACGGAGCGGCCGATCTTTTTCATGGGAAACAAAGAGGTGGCGGTTTTCCGGCCACCTTGGAAACTCATTACCTCCCGACAGGGGCAGGGAGCGTCACCGATGTTGTTTGATGTGGTGTCTGATCCATCGGAGAAGAAGGATCTTTCAAGCCAGCATCCGGAGATCGTTGAAGAACTTACGCAGTCTTTCCAAGAGTATCTAAAAGATATTCCCCAGAAAGCCCGACGGGGTCCTGGGGGCGGTGGGGGCGGTGGGGGCGGTGGGAAAAAGCGACCGCCCAGCTAGCAGAGCTAGGGCAGAAGTTTGCCCACAAGGGCGCTGAGGGCACGGTTGTCGGCGCGACCAGCGGCTTTTGTCTGGCAGGCTTTCATGACGGCACCCATGGCTTTTTTATCGGTGGCGCCGAGTTCGGCGATGACTGCTTTGACGAGTGATTCCAGCTCGGCTTCGGGCATAGCGGCAGGAAGGTAGGATTCGAGGATCTTCATTTCGGCTTTTTCTTTGGCGGCTTGTTCGGGCCTGCCCCCTTTATCGAAAGCTTCAATGGAGTCCTGCCGTTTCTTGATCTCTTTGCGAACGCTGGCCAAGACATCCTCATCTTTGGCCACCCCCTCGGCCCCGTATTTTTCGATGACCGCATATTTCATGGCAGATTTCAGCATGCGGAGGACGCTGAGTTTATCGGCGTCTTTGGCTTTCATGGCTTCTTTGATCTGGTCGTCGATTTTGAGGGCTAAGGACATAGCCTTACTCAACCAGCGAAAAGGCAGGGGTCAAATGGTAAGCACGCAGGCTTTGCGATGGAGGGGTAAACTCGGCTAGGGTCGGTCTATGGGATCGATTCTGAAAAGCAGAGAAGCCCGTTGGGCTCTGGGATGGATTGGGTTGGTGACTCTCTTTCGGCTTTGGTTTGTTCCGCATCTTGATCTGGTGGGAGACGAGGCGCACTACTGGGAGTGCGGCCGATCGTTGGATTGGAATCATTATGGAAAGGGGCCTGGGGCGGCCTTGGTTATTCGGGTTTTCACCCTTCTTCTGGGAGATCATGTCTGGGCGGTGCGTCTGCCCGCAGTGTTACTTTCGGCGGGCACTGGCTGGTTGATCTTTCTTCTTGGACGGGCGTTCTACAGTGAGCGGGCGGGGTTGGTGGCGGTGGTGGCCGCTTCGGTTATGCCACTTTTTGCAATAGGTAGTATTTTAATGACGATCGACCCGTTAAGTGTTTTTTTCTGGGCGGCGGCGGCCCTCTCGTTTTGGGAAGCGATGCAGGGCGGAAAGAAGCGTTACTGGATCCTGACCGGACTGTGGATTGGGCTCGGCTTTCAGGCGAAATACACCAATGCAGCGGAGTTAATCTCCTTTGCTCTCTTTCTTCTGCTGGTGCCTGGGCGGCGAAAACTTCTTTTCTCGGGCAGGATGTTACTTTTGGTGGGGACCTTCGTGCTTCTGGCTCTGCCGATTGTTTTTTGGAATGCTTTTTATGGCTGGATTACCGCGATGCACTTATTTGAGGGTGGGGATTTGGACCGAGGCTTTCGGGTGAACTGGGGAAAGTTTGCTGGTTTCTGGCTTTTGCAGGCGATCGTGGTTTCTCCGATTCTCTTTTTCCTGATGTTGATGGGTGCCATCCGGCCCGCGACCACCCGACAAGCGGGAGAGGGAGAAAAATATCTGCTGACACTTTTTTGGCCGCTCTTTGTGGTTTATGGCTGGATCAGTCTGAATAAAACCGCCAATGGAAATTGGACGGCGCCAGCTTTGTTGGCGGGATTAGTCTTGGGGGCGGGTTGGGCGGTACAAAAGTGGAGCGAGGGAAAGAGTGTCTGGCGCGGCGTGATGGTCGCTGGGTTGCTCATAGGATTTGTGGAGACGGCGCTACTTCACGATTTCCTCCCGCTCCATTTTAAGAATAATCCGCTTGATCGGGCGAAGGGGTGGAATGACTTGGCGGTGGAGGCGGAAAAAGTTCGTCAGGAGATTGGCGCCGATTTCGTCGTAGCGGATGAGTATCAAACGGCCAGTCTGCTTTCGTTCTATCT
>CAMCDO010000040.1 GCA_945873585.1 Verrucomicrobia subdivision 6 bacterium
CTGATCTTTTTCATCGTCACCACAAGCTTTAAAAAGAAAACCGCTTCGGTCGATGTCACTCCGCCGAAATCTGAAAAGGGCACGGAAAAAGTCGAAGACTCTAAAAAAGCTCCGCCCGAATTAACCATGAAATCAGCCAAGGCGGCTGAGTACGCCAAGCTCTTTGAAGCGGACAAATTCCCCCTCTTCCTTGGCGACCAAACTCTTAACGTCGACCCGAAATCCGCTACCTTCCGTGCGGATCTCGCCAAACTCCTCAAAGAGAAAGGAATCAAAAACCTCATTCTCAACTTTGACGAGACAACCCCTATCTCCATCTTCTTTAAGTTCTTCGACGCGTGTGAGGACGCAGGTGTCCCGATCTCCGTACGCACATCCAAGATCGCTGGCGCCACTGCCGCCCCCTGAAACCACCCTCCAATCCAATTCTACCCGTCCGCATTTACGGTGATCCCGTCTTGCGCCAGCCGGCTCTCCTCGTTCGCCCCCCCAACGAAAAGCTAAACCAACTCGCCAATTGCCTCGAGGCCACCATGAATGAATCCGAAGGCATCGGACTCGCTGCCCCTCAAATCGGCGTCTCCCTCCAAATGGCAGTCGTCGATCTACGTAAAGTCGCCAAACGTCCCTCCACCATGGAACTCGCGGGCAAACCTGTCGATTGGCGCCTCCATATGCCTCTCTTTTTCTGTAACCCCGTTCTTACCCTCACCCGCAAACGCGAGGACGCCGACGAAGGATGCCTTAGCTTCCCAGGCGTCAGTGGCGACGTCCGACGTAGCCTTCGCATTCAAATGGACTACCTCGATCTCCAAGGCAAATCCAACACCCTCACTGCGGGCGGGCTCCTCGCTCGCGCCATTCAACATGAGGTCGATCACCTCCTCGGCATCCTTTTCATCGATCGCATGTCTGCCGAGATTCGTCGTTCCATCGCACCTGCCCTTACTGAGATTTTACAAAACCACCCCACGCCTAAAGGAGCCCGCTAACCGAATGTTAATCCTGGCGGACGCCGTCATCGAATCTCTGGGAATAATCCACCGCCCCGGTTGTCTCCGCATCAACGGCGACGCGATTTCTGAAGTCGGTTCCTCCCTGTCTCCTCATCCAGGAGAAGAAGTTCTCCGTCTTCCAGGCCTGACTATTGCGCCCGGCTTCATCAATCTTCACGCCCACCTCGAACTCTCCTCTTTGGCCAATACCCTCTCCCCCACCAACACCTTCACCGATTGGCTTCGCCAAATCATTCCCCTTCTCCCTGGACTTACCCCAGAAGTCCGTCGCCGCTCCATCATCCAGTCTTCCCAAAACGCTCTTCTTTCAGGAACCACCTCCTTGCTCTCGATCACTTCAGATGTTTCCACTTTGTCTGGCCTCACCTCCACCGCCACCCGAGTCTGGTGGGCCTTGGAGTTTATGGATATTCACGCGCCTGCCGACCCAGCGGAAGGGCTCGATCGCGTCACCGCTTGGCTCGCACGCCATCCCACCAGCGCTTGGCACCTCGCCCTCTCACCCCACGCTCCCTACACCGCTTCCCCATCTCTTTTTCAGGAACTAGGACGGCTTGCCAACCTCCACCACCTGCCTTTCACCACTCACTTAGCCGAATCAACCGATGAAACCCAACTTCTTTGCGGAAAAAAAAGCCCCCTCCAGGATCTTTTACCAGCTGACCTCAAACGAGATGATTTTTCGGGCAACCGTTCCTCCCTGGACTGGTGCCGCCGTCATCAAGCCCTCCCCCCCCGCCCTATTCTCGCTCATCTTAATGAACTGTCCGAATCCGATCTCCCTTACCTTCATGAAACCCATGCCACCGTAGTCCACTGCCCATCTTCCCACCGATGGTTTCAACGGAACTCATTCCAAGCCGATCTTCTCCGTGCACACAAAATCCCAATCTGCCTAGGCACCGATAGCCCAGCCTCCTCTCTCAATCTAAAACTTGATCTGCGCCAAGAAATTCGCCTTTTCCAAGAAACTTTACCTTCCCTTACTTCTGAGGAAGCTTGGACCAGTCTGACCACCACCCCCGCGCGTGCCCTCCAACTCGAGGATAAACTCGGCACCCTCCAAGTCGGACACTGGGCCGACTGGATCGGTTGGAAAATTCCTGCCCATCAAGACCCGGTTTCATGGATTCTTCAGTCTCACGACCCAGCCCAAGTAAGTTGCGTCGCGGGACGCATCACCCAACACGACCCCATCTAAGTTTTGACCTCGTCCCTACCCCCCTCTCTTCGCCACGCTGAAAGCCAGATGCACTCGACCTCACCATCGTTCCAAGACGATATTATCCACCAAAACCAACGCCGAACCCGAAATCATTCCCAACGTTCCCTTCCCTCACATCCCCCCTCAATCTCCTTTTCCGATAACGATTACCTCGGCCTTTCTCGCCATCCCTCTGTCCTCGAATCTGTAACCAAAGCCGTTCAAGATTTCGGAACCAGTGCCCGCGCGGCCCGCCTTCTCGCAGGTTCATCCCCCATTCATCGCCAACTCGAGAAAGCTCTCGCTTCATGGAAATTAACTGAGCAAGCCCTCCTTTTTTCTGCAGGCTACCTCACCCCCTTGGGCGTAATCCCCGCACTCCTCGGCCCTCAAGATACGGTTGTTCTCGAAAGAAACGCCCACTCCTGCCTCTTCGATGGCGCCAAACTTTCTGGCGCCCGTATCCGAGTTTTCCATCGGCAGGACACCAAAGAACTGCAGAAGGTTCTAAACTCCACCACCCAACTCCAACCATCAGGAAAGATTCTTCTCGTCGTAGAATCCCTCCACTCCATGGATGGCGACTGGGCTCCCCTTCTTGAAATCATCCAGCTCAAAAATCAATTCGGCGCTTGGCTTCTTCTCGACGAGGCTCACGCCAACGGGATCTGTGGACCTTCAGGCGCTGGCCTCGCCGCCCAACTCAACTGTACCCACCAGATCGATATCCAGATGGGAACCCTCGGCAAGACGCTCGGATCCTCCGGTGGCTTCGTCGCAGCTTCCGATTTCATCATTAATCATCTCCTCAATGAGGCGCGCACCTTTCTTTTCGGAACAGCCCTTTCTCCCGCATCCGCTTCCGCCGCACTGGCCAGTCTCGAAATTGTCCGCTCCTCCGAGGGCGACACCCTTCGCCAAACGCTCAAGCAAAACACCGCCCAATTCACCGCCGCTTATCCTTCTCCTCTCTCTGGCCCTATCCATCTCATCGCTTGCCGGTCAAACTCCGCTGCCCTCACTGCTTCGACTGCCCTCCGCAATCTAGGTATCGACGTCCCTGCCATTCGATATCCCACCGTGCCTGAGGGTACGGCTCGCCTCCGCCTTAGCCTCTCCTCCCACCACACCCCAAAAAATATCCAGACCCTCACCTCCGCCCTCTCTTCTTTGCCAATTCCGTCCTCCTCATGAATTCTGCTGAAAGTATTCGTCTCGATCGGAAACATCTCTGGCATCCATTTACTCCTCATGCGCAGTGGATGGATCCCTCTTTCGAACCAATCTCCATCGCCTCAGGCGAGGGAGCTTGGCTCATCAGCACAGACGGCAAACGCTACCTCGACGGCAACTCTTCTATATGGACTAACCTCCATGGCCATCGCAATCCCACCATCGACCAGGCGATCCGATCGCAACTCGACCAGATCGCCCACTCCTCTTTTCTCGGTCTCACTCACGAAGTTGCCATCCGCTTAGCACAGGAATTAGTGCAGTATGCCAATACCAAAGGACTCTCTCCTACCCTCGAGCGCGTTTTCTTTTCCGATGATGGATCCACTGCAATGGAAGCAGGTCTCAAAATGATCCTCCAGGCCTTCGCCCAAAACGGCCAACCCCAGCGCACTCATTTCATATCCCCCGATGGCGCTTATCACGGGGATACCGTCGGCGCGATGAGCCTTGGCCACAGCCACTCCTTTCACCACCACTATCAGCCCGTTCTCTTCTCCTCAGGCAAAGTCATGACCCCCGCCTGCTACCGTTGCCCATTCAATCAAGCCAAACCGGAAAAAGCAGATGCCCGCACCTATCGAAAATGTAAATTCGAATGCGCCACCCTTGCCGAAGAAAAGATTCATCAATCTGGCGATACCCTTGCCGCTTGGGTTTTAGAACCACGAGTCCAAGGAGCAGCTGGCATGATAATGCAACCGCATGGCTACGCCAAGCGCACCTCCGCCGCCGCTCGCCAAGTGGGGGCTAGGGTTTTCTTTGACGAAGTTCTCACAGGCTTCGGTCGGACAGGCTACCCATTGGCATCCCATGCGGAAGGAGTCATGCCCGACGTCCTTGCCGTCGCCAAAGGACTGACCGGCGGCTATCTCCCCCTTGCTGCCACCCTCACCACAGAAGATATTTTTCAATCCTTCTCAGGAGGCCCCGAACGCACCTTCTATCACGGCCATAGCTACACCGCCAACCCCCTCGGTTGTGCCGCCGCTTTGGCCAATCTAGAGCTTTTGCATCAACCCAAAAACCGGATTCAACACGATTCCTTGGTTCAGCATCTCAAGTCTCTTTCTACCCGCTTCTGGGCACACCCCAATGTGGGAGATGTTCGCCAAGAGGGGGCGATCCTCGCTATTGAGCTGGTCGCAGATCGTACGACCCGCGCCCCTTTCCTTGCTACTAAGCGTACAGGCCACAAAGTTTGCCAGGTCGCTCGTCAATTCGGACTCCTGACCCGTCCCATTGGCGACGTTTTAGTTTTAATGCCTCCATACTGCACCACGGACAACGAACTAGAAAAAATGGTGGATGCACTTATTCTTGCCCTGAACAAAGTGATTCCAACATGAAAGGCATCTTCATCACAGGAACCGATACGGGCGTGGGTAAAACTTTTTTCACAGCCCTTTTAACAAAAGCACTCCGAGAGCAGGGAATTCCCGCACTCCCCCTCAAACCTGTTTCTTGTGGAGATCGCGAGGATGCCCTTCGACTCTCCGAGGCGTCCAACGGCGCTATTTCTCCCATAGAAATAAATCCCATCCATTTTGCAGCTCCGCTCTCCCCTTACGCCGCCTCCATTCTTGAGGTTCGCCCATTCCCTTGGGCCATCCTACGCGAGCGAATGCAAAAACTATCTTCCAACTATTCAGGTCCATTCCTAGTAGAGGGAGTTGGCGGGTGGCGAGTTCCTTTCGATCAATCCAGCGGAGTACGCGAATGGGCGCAAGAACTTGCCCTCCCTGTTCTCCTCGTAGTGCGAGCCACCCTAGGGACTCTTAACCATACTCTCCTGACTGTGGACTCGATTCGCCAAACGAAGCTTCCTCTTCTTGGAATTATTCTCAATCTTCATCAAGCCCCAGACGATCTCGCCACCCAGACCAATCCTGCCCTTCTCGAAGAACTAACCAGCCTCCCACTCCTCCAACTCCCCGCTTCCCTCCCCCAACTCCCATCCCCTCTCCCCTCTTGGCTCGTTCCTTCCTAAAACCGTTTTCCCACCTGCACCAGCCTTACGCGGAAACCGACCAACGCGGATCCACGTCCCGCTCCCAATCGGACGATACTCCATCTAGAGCTCGGCGTGCCGTCACTGCCGCAATCATCGAAGCATTATCTGTATTCCATCCTGCCAAAGCTTGGCGCAGTTTGACCCCCGACTTCTGCGCAACCACCTCCAAGGCTCGCACCAGACCGCGATTGGCACTGACCCCACCACTCACCGTTAAAATTTTTCTATCAGTCTTTTCGAAAGCTCGCTCGCACCGATCCGCCACCGACTCCTCAATCGCCGCCTGAACTTCCGCACAGAAGTCCGCTCTTGCTTGACCAGGCAAAGACATATCAGGGTTTTTAGCCAGTAATAATCGAGCAGCGTTTTTAAGTCCGCTAAAACTAAAGTCACACCCCTCAGTTCCCTTCATCGGTCGAGGAAGTAAATAGCGACCCGCCTTTCCCTGCCTTGATTCTATCTCCATCGCGGGACCTCCCGGATAACCCAACCCCACCATTCGTGCCAACTTATCAAAAGCTTCTCCTGCCGCATCGTCACGCGTCGTACCCAGAATCATCCGCTCTGTCGGACTCGCCGCATCCACCAGCAAGGTATGACCCCCGCTGACAATCAACGATAAATGAGGATACTCGGGCCATACTCCTGCGGAAACAAAGGGACTGAAAAGATGTCCCTCCAAATGATTGATCGCGTGAAAAGCACAGTTTTCCGCGTAAGCCAGACCCTTGCCGAAAGATAATCCCACCAGCAATGCAGGGGCTAATCCAGGTCCGGCCGTTGCCCCCACCACTTGAAAACCTGATCGACCAATCTTTCTTCTCACTTCGGCCGTGATCTTGGGCAGGAGCTCCAGATGTTGCCGCGCCGTAAGCTCAGGAATAATTCCGCCTAATCGAGCATGCTCTTCTGGCCTAGTAGCTAGGGATTCCCCTAGCAGCCGACAGCCCTGCGCATCCGCTTCGACGGCAGCCACTGCCGTCTCATCGCAAGATGTTTCAATCCCTAAAGCACAGATCGTCTCCACGGCATCTTAGCGAGTACTATTGGATCGACGGGCCACTACTTTCCACCCACGCAGCAGATCCACCGCCCGATCCAAGGGCTCGTCCTGAATCTCGACCACAGGCAATCCGCTTTTCTGTAAACCTGGACTTCTCTGCCGATAAATACTTTGTTCCTCCCCACGAGTTAATCGAGCCGTAATGTCAGGTTCAATTCCCACTCCGTGAATCTTTTTTCTTGAAGGGGTGGTGTAGTGTGCGGTCGTCAAACGTACCCCCACATCGGGTGTCACGCTGAGATCCAATCGCTGCACCGTCTGGACCGAGCCCTTCCCAAAAGTCGTCTCCCCTACAATCACCGCTTTCCCTAAATCTTGCAGCGCACCCGCCACGATTTCCGCCGCACTCGCCGTATTCCCATTTACTAAAACTACTGTCGGCAATTTAATTCTTCGCGTGCAGGCTCGAGAAAGGTACTCCACCCGCTCTGCGCTTGCTTTCCGACCTTCGGTTGCCACTACTAAAGTGTCCTTGGGCACAAACCGACTCACCACCTCCACAGCCGCATCGACTAGGCCACCCGGGTTATCTCTCAGGTCAAGAATCAGGGCGACCGCTCCTTGGGCCTCCAACCGCGACAAGGCAGCATCAAACTCATGACCTGTCTTCTCCCCGAATTGAGTAATTCTTAGATATCCGATTTTTTCGCCACGTGTCGTACTTTCAGAAAGTAGACCCACATCGGTAATCGTGGGCACTTGAATCATTTCACGAACAACCGAGACTTCCATCGTCTTCGTTTCCGCAGGGCGGTAGATCGTCAATTTGACCAGACCTCCGGGCCGGCCCCTTAACTTCCGAATCGCCTCTCCTAGGGTGAGCTTCTGCGTGCCCGCCCCATCAATTTTAACGATTCGATCCCCTGGCAAAAGACCCGCACGGTAGGCTGGACCCCCCTCAATCGGGACATTGATTGTCAGCTGATTTTCAAGCAACCCGATTGATATACCTAGCCCACCAAACTGCCCCTCCGTCTCCGTTCGAATCAGTTTATAATTTTCTGGATCAAGGAACTGGCTGTGCGGATCCAGCGACGACAGCAACCCCCGAAGAGCTGCGTAAGTCATCTTGTCGTAATCGGTCTTTTCGATATCCAAATACTCGTCCCGTATCAACTCCACTACATTGGCAAAAAGCAGCGCGCTGCGATACCGGCCTTCTTCCGGTTGTGTAGCCGAGTTTGTTTTAGTGCCCTCCGGTGCCGCCCACGCCGAGGCCACAATCCAAAAAAAGCCCACCCATCCGTATCGATACAAAGAAATCACGCTCGTCCTGGGCTATTCAGATTTGCCTGAAACCACTGAATCGTTTCACGAAGCCCATCCTCCAACAAAATCTTTGGTTCCCAACCAAGAACCTTCTTGGCGCGTGTGATATCGGGCTGTCGTTGTTGGGGATCATCCACGGGGAGAGGCTTTTTAACGATAGCACTTTGACTGCCCGTCAGTCTCCGGATTCTCTCAGCGAATTCCATGATGGTCAGCTCCACGGGATTTCCGATATTCACTGGTTCGTGAAAGTCGGCTTGGGATAAGCGATAAATTCCATCAATCAGATCACTCACAAAGCAGAAGCTACGCGTCTGCTTGCCCTCGCCAAAAACGGTCATCGGCTCCCCTCGCAAGGCCTGCCCCACAAAAGCAGGAACCACTCGCCCGTCCCGCAACCGCATACGTGGTCCATAGGTGTTAAAGATCCGGACAATCTTGGTGTTCACCTTATGAAATCGGTAATAGGCCATCGTCATCGCTTCCGCAAAACGCTTCGCCTCATCGTAAACTCCTCTTGGACCAATCGGGTTAACATTTCCCCAGTACTCCTCTTTTTGAGGATGCACCAAAGGATCTCCATAGCATTCGCTGGTAGAGGCAAGGAGGAAGGTCGCTCCTTTGGCTTTGGCAAGGCCAAGAGCGTTGTGAGTACCAAGCGAGCCCACCTTAAGAGTTTGGATCGGGAGTTCTAAATAATCAATTGGGCTAGCGGGGGAGGCAAAATGAAAGACGTAGTCCACTGGCCCCTCCACCGCAATGAACTTGGTCACATCATGCCGAATAAAACGAAACCTCTTTTCGGTTCTCAAGTGATCCAAGTTTCGCTCGTTTCCAGTCAAGAGGCTATCCACCGCGATGACCTCATGGCCTTCCTTAAGCAATCGATCTGTTAAATGGGACCCGAGGAATCCCGACCCCCCCGTGACAACACTAATTGGCATCCTCTTGGCCTAGAAAGGTTCTCATCAAAAGGCAAGCCAACGGACTCGCTCCGCCACAATAAATAAGCCAACTTCAACAAATGCAGGAGGGGTTGATCAAAGCAGGAATGTTCTTCGGTAACTACCAGATCGAGCATGTTTTGGGTCAAGGCGGGATGGGCACAGTTTATCTCGCCAAAGACACTGGCTTAAACCGCAAGGTCGCCCTCAAGATTCTGCGATCCGATCTCGGTGAGGATATTGCCTTCGCCAAAAAGTTCCTCGAAGAGGTGGAGGTCACCGCTTCTCTCGCTCATCCCAACATCATTCGCGTCTTTACCCTAGGGGAACAAGACGATCGCCTTTACCTCGTCATGGAACATCTCGATGAACCCAGTCTAGAGCACCGCATGGAAAAACAGGCCAAAATGCCGGAAAAAGATGTCCTCGAAGTCGGTCTTGGCATCGCTTCCGCCCTGCAGTTTGCCCATGAAGAAACCGGTTTAATTCACCGCGACATCAAGCCGGGGAATATTCTCTTTGGCCGAGGAAATATTCCTAAATTGGCTGACTTTGGTCTAGCCGCGGGCGCGCGCTCTGCCCTCGGTCAACAGGATGAGATTTGGGGAACGCCCTATTATGTGTCACCCGAAAGACTTCTTCGTGAACCAGAGGATATTCGTAGCGATATTTATTCCCTGGGAGCCACTTTGTACCATGCCATCGCAGGTCGCCCACCCTTTGAAGCAGATACCGCCGAGGAGGTAGCCAAGCGTCACATTTCGGATCGCCCACCTCCGCTGCGGAGTTTCTGCCCAGACGCCCAAGAGCAAACCGTTTTCACAATCGATAAGTGCCTCGGGAAAAAACCCGATTCCCGCTGGCCTAGCTATGCCGAATTAATTAATCAGCTAGCAGATAGCCTTCGCAGACTATCCGCCTAAAATAAATTTTCTAGGGTTGAATCACATTATTGGAATTTGTTATCCCAATGTTCGCGCTCCCTACAGCTGCTCCATTCATTCCCGACTTAAGAAATTCTGCACTATTTCCAACCCGATAGACCACCAGACCCTTCTTTTTCCAGGGATACGTGTCCAACATTGCAATGTTACTTTGCGAAAGGGAGGTAGGTCCTTTTGAAATAATTAAGGGAATCTGCCCGTCATCCGAAGTCGTCAAGTTTGGAACATATCCGAAAGCAATGTTGGCCGCCGTCACCGTGTTAGTAGAAGTCGCAGGCGTCGCCCCTTGCCCAGATAAAATTTTTGTTGTGGTCAGCGTACCATTACTAAACATCCCTTGAACAATTGTTAGAAATTTTGTGGCGGGACTGGTATTTGTTAAATCTCCGTTCACTCGGTACGTACCATTGTTATCGTTAGCTTCGGAAAAGAACATAATTCCCAACTGTCGCGCATTGGCTACATCTACTCCCTGCTTTGCCTTGTCTAATCCCCCTTGAATTGCTGGCACCGCCATCCCCGCCAAAAGTCCGATAATACTGATGACCACCAAAAGCTCGACAAGGGTAAAAGAGTTCGCTTTGAATAATTTTAAACCACTAAGGATTTTTCTCATAGGTAAAACATGCCCCATTTGGCACACTCTGTCAATTAACCATGACTAACACTCCCCTGCAGGAACTCCTCTCTATCACCATCCCTCACGATCGGATCGCCACCTCCCCAGCCCACCCCCGCGACTCCGCCCGCCTCCTCTTACTCCGCCGCGCCACCGGAGAACTCACCGATCTAACCATCCGCGATCTCCCCTCCCTCCTTTCCCCAAAAAACCTTCTCGTCCTCAATAACTCGAAAGTCATCCCCGCTCGCCTCATCTGCTCCCAAAACCGCACCGAACTCCTCCTTCTAGAAGAAACCAGCCCAGGTTGGTGGACCGCCCTAGGCACCCCCTCAAAACGCCTCCAACCCGGTACAACCGTTTTCCCTGATCCCATCCCAGGATCCACCCCCCTCGGTCCCGCCCCCCAACTTCGAGTCGAAAAATCGATCCCTGGCGGCCAACTCGTTCTCCGCGTTCTCGGCGAATCCCTCAATTTGGAGCACTATGGCCTACCCCCACTCCCGCCCTACATTCTCAAGTCCCGCAAAGTTCAAGGCCAAGCCGATTTTCAGACCTCCGACCCCACCGACTACCAAACCACCTACGCCCAACCCCCAGGCTCCGTTGCCGCCCCCACCGCTGGCCTCCACTTTACCCCAGAACTCCTCGCCCAATTCCCCCACACCTTCGTCACTCTCCACGTCGGACTCGGCACCTTTCGCCCCATCAAAACAGAAGACTTTCGCGATCATCCTATGCACTCGGAATATTATGAAATCCCATCTGGCTTCTCCGAAAAAGCCGCCACCGCCGACAAACTTATCGCCGTCGGCACCACCTCCGCCCGCGTCCTCGAATCCGCCCCCTCACTCGCCCCTCACCAAGGCACCACCTCCGCATTCATCTATCCCCCCTACGAATTTAAAAGGGTCGGCGGTCTCCTCACCAACTTCCACCTCGCCCACTCCACTCTCCTCCTTCTCGTCGCTGCCTTCGCCGGCCCCGACCTCACCCTCCGCGCCTACCGCCATGCCCTCGAGAACAAGTACCGCTTCTTCAGCTTCGGCGATGCTATGCTTATTCTCTAAGCTAAGGTTGCTTAATATCCGCTTTTTTTGCGGGATCCTCCACCTCGACAAGATCAATCGTAAAAACCAGCGTCTCATTCGCCCCAATACTTCCCGCCGCCGTTCCTCTAGCTCCATAGGCCAAGTGCGAAGGAATCACCACTTCCCACTTATCTCCCTCTCTCATCCGCGGGAGCACCTCCTGCCAACCCGTTACCGTCCGATCCACCCTCAACCGTGCCGGCTCCCCTTCCTTCGATTTATCAAAAACTTTTCCATCCACATGCTTACCCGCATAATTCACCTTAATCCAGTCGCTTGTCTTTGGTGTCTTCCCCTTCCCCGTCGCCTCCACCTTGTACATAATTCCATTCTTTAACGTCTGCACTCCCTCTTGCTGCTTAAACTCCTCGCAGTACATCGCCCCTAAAGTAATATTTCTCCTCGCTCCCGTCTCCACCCCGTCCTGCATCTTCTGCTTAACCGCCTCCTCGCTTGCCGCAGCTGCCCCACCATCCCCTTCTTCCGCTCTCACCATGCCCGTAAGACACAAGCCAAACACCCATGCCCACACCGGCAAAGTTTTCATTCTCATACTCTACTCACCTCCCCCACTTTCTGCCAACTCCTCCCGCTCAACCCAGCTCCTCAAAACTGACCGCGCAACGCAATCTGGAAGTACGGTGCCATCGTGCTGTTCACATTGTCATTGATCCGCGGAAAAGTGAACGTCCGCCACACCATCGCACCTCCCTCCGCCTGCACCGAAAGACCCGGTGATACTTCATAGGAAATCCCTCCTCCCACCCGCGCCTCGAAATAATTAAGCAAAGCCCCCGATAAACTCCGATTCCCCAACACCTCCGGATCACTGTCCGGCAAGCGCACATTCAAATTTAAAATATCACCCCCCACAAAAAGTCGCATCCCCTCGATCGGCCTCCAATCAATCGTCGGCTTCGGCGCACTTCCATTCAGCAACCAGTCCTTCGCAAAGCACCAGCGAAACCCCGGAATCGGTAACACGGGGAAAAAATTAAAAACATCCGCTCGAATCGCAATGAACCACTGAAAATCATCATCGATCACATTTGTGAAAGCCGCCACCCCAGGCATATTCACCTGATGCCAACCTAAACCTTGCAACGTCCCGTAGACCCCAGGCTCCAACTGAATTCGCATCAACCACTCGCTCGCATCATCCAACTGCACATCCACCCCGAAAATCGCATTCAACCCCTGCAAATTTTGCGGGAGTGGAATATTCGATCCGCTGTACCCAAACGAGAAAGTCTGCCAGTCCGCCCCTACAATCCCCACCAACCCGTCCTCAATTCGCCGACTCGCCAATACCCCCACCTCCGCCGACTGCTCCGTGATCGTTCCTAATCCCTGCTTTAAACTCGCCGAAGCCACATACCCGTAGTCCGCTCCCACTTCAAAATCCCAATCCTCGGTGGCCTGGCTTTTTGCCGGCCCGAATGCGGTTCTTCCAGGTCCCAAACGCACCGGCGCTAACGGATCCTGAATCTCCCCCTCAGGCGTGATCGGCCCAGGCCCTGGCTCCTGGGCAAAAAGCACCCCACCAACAGCCAATCCTAAGGCCATTAGTCCCAGATATTTAAGTGGTAAGAACCTACTCACGACCAACGAGTTATTATACCATTAAACTTAAATTCCAAGCCTAAACCCATCCCTCCTCAACCTCCCTTAATTCTCTTGGCAATCTCCTCACAAGCCCCCTTCACCTCCCGCATAAACATTCCTTCACCCACCATCCTCGCCGTCGCTTGGTCAAGCTGACGTGGATCAGTTTGTACCACATCCACCCGGCAGACGAGCGACTTCCCCTCCCCATAAGGCCAAATTCCATACAGGCTAATCGAACCAAAATACCCACTAGAAACCCAATATCCCATATCCGCAACCTCCCATCGTCCTCCCACCCCAGCCCGAGCCACCCCACAACCCAACCCCACCGCAGGCGACTTATCTACCTCCATCAACTGCCAGTAGTCGTTCACCAAAGTTTTCTCTTTCGCATTCCGCCCCCCCATCGCTACTGCCGTCAGCACCTTGCGAAACTCATCTCGCACAGGTCCATTCTCCTCCAGCACCTCCCTCAGCTCCTCATCAAAATCCACCGCGCTCTCTGGCCCAGATGGCACCTTGCCATTCTCTTTCCACCCTCCCCGATGATAGGTCTGCACAATATCCTGTAAAATTCTCACCCACCCATCCACCTTATCAGCCCTAATCATGCCCATCTGCTCCGGTTGCAGATGGTATTTACCCACTTTCTGGTCAGCCGCACTCAGAAGTATATCAAAAGGCCCCTTTCCCATCGCCTCACGAAATTTTTCCCAAACCACCTCCTTCGGTGGTCGAGCAAAACTTTGAAATATTTTTACCGCTCCTCCTTCCGTCCAAGCAAAATCCTTTCCATTCGTCGGGTCAAAACCCAAAATAATTCCCGCCACCTTTTCTGGACTGCCCTCCGCCAAAAAGAAAACCTTCGCCCCTAGAAAACCCGGCCTTCCTCCTCCCATCAACCACTTCTGTCCCACTAATTCCCCTTGGTCTAACTCCTCGATCGGTACCGCAAAACCCATTCTCGCTAAATCCGCCTTCCAGCTGAACTCCTTTTTCCCCTCCTTACCCTCCACCATCGAATCACTTCTCAACCCCACCGATCCCTGCCCCTCCCGCAGCGTCACTTCCCCCGCCTCCTGAGCCCAGCCACTTACCAACCCCAATAGGCATAGAATCCCCAGCCATCTTCCTGTCTTGACTCGAAATCTTTTTACCATATGGTTTTATTCTTAACTCATGGCCCTCACAACCAAAAGCAAGATCATCACCGGCAATCGCCTTCACGCGAAGGATACCGGCTCTTCCGATGTCCAAGTCGCCCTCCTCACCGAGCGCATTAACCATCTTTCCCTCCATTTACAGAAATCAGTCAAAGACTTCGCCTCACGGCGAGGTCTCCTCTCTATGGTCAGCCGGCGCCGTCGCCTCCTCGACTACCTTCA
>CAMCDO010000041.1 GCA_945873585.1 Verrucomicrobia subdivision 6 bacterium
GCTCGCGAACACGGACTCTCCCCCTCCCAAATTATCAAACTCGCCTCCAACGAAAATCCCCTCGGCCCCTCCCCCCTCGCCGTCCAAGCCATTCGCGATTCTCTCGATCATACCCACCTCTACCCCGACGGCGGCGGACTCGACCTCCGTCAAGCCATCGCCAAATCCCACGGCCTCAGCCCCGACCACGTCGTCCTCGGTTGCGGCTCCAACGAAATCATCGAATTCTGCTACCACGCCTACACCCAGCCAGGCCAAGGCCGCGTTCTCGCCTCCGCCTACGCCTTCGCCGTCTATGGCCTCATGGCTCGGCTCTTCCATGTCCCCTTCGAAGAAGTCCCCGATCGCGATTTCCATCACGACCTCGCCGGCTTCACCGCCCGCCTGCAAAACGATGTCCGCCTCGTCTTCCTCGCTTCCCCCAATAACCCCACTGGCACCCGTATCCCTAACGCCGAACTGACCGCCTTCGTCCAAAAATTTCCCGACGGCCCACTCCTCATTCTCGACGAAGCCTACTACGAATTCATCCCCGAACCTCCCCCCTCCATCCAATGGATTCAAGAAGGCCGCCCCCTCGTCCTCCTTCGCACTTTCTCCAAAGTCCAAGGCCTCGCTGGGCTCCGCATCGGCTACGGACTCGCTCACCCCTCCATCGCCGCCGTCCTTCAAAAATCACGCCAACCCTTCAATACCTCCGCCCCCGCCCAAGTCGCCGCCCTCGCCGCCCTCGCCGATCCAGAGCACGTCCGCAAAACCATCGTCTTAACCAACGAGGGACGCGATCGCCTCCACTCTTTCTTGAAAAAACTGAATCTCCGCTTCATCCCTGGCACCGCTAACTACGTCATGGTCGAAGTCGGTAATGGCGACGCCGTTTTTCTCGCTCTGCAAAAACACGGCCTCATCGTTCGCCCTCTTCGCAGTTACAATCTCCCAAATTGGATTCGTATCTCCATCGGTACCCCCGCCCAAATGTCCCGCCTCGAAGAACTCCTGCCCCAAGCCCTCACCACCCAAAAATGAATCTCGCTAAAATCACCATCTTCGCCCCCGGCCTCATCGGCGGCTCCGTCGCCCTCGCCGCCACCCAAGCTTTTCCCAAAACCAAAATCTCTATCTGCACCCGCCGCCCCGAATCCATTCCCGCCATCCGCACCATTCTTCCCCAAGCCGAAATCGGCACTTCCCCCTCCCTCGCCTCCCACGCCGACCTCGTCCTTCTCGGCTCCCCACCCTCCGCTCTCCCCGAACTCGTTCGAGCTATTCTTCCCTTCCTCTCCCCCACCACCCTCGTCACCGACGTTTCCAGTTTCAAGGAGTCCGTGGAAAAAACTATCGCTCCTCTGCTCCTCGGCCACGCCCTCTGGATCGGTTCCCATCCCATGGCCGGCTCAGAACACTCAGGAATCTCCGCCGCTCGAGCCGAGCTTTTTCATCAAGCTCCTGTCATCCTCACCCCTACCTCCGCTACCTCCACCGATACCCTCCAGCAGGCCACTTCCTTTTGGCAAGCCCTCGGCGCCCGCGTTCTCTCCATGACCCCCCAATTGCACGACGCCCAAATTGCTCGCATCAGCCACCTTCCTCACCTCATCGCCACCACCCTCGTCCTTACCGCTGGCTCCGATTCCCTTCCCCTCGCTGGCTCCGGCTACCGCGACACCACCCGTATCGCCTCAGGCCCCGCCCCTCTCTGGACCGAAATTCTTATCGGCAACCAACCCGAACTTCTCGCCTCCCTAAAAACTTTCCGCACCACACTTGATCGAGTCACTTCTGCCCTCGAAAATAAAGACGCCTCCACTCTCTCCAAACTTTTAGATCAAGCCACCCACGTTCGACGTGCCCTATCCTCCCTATGAGTAACCTCGAGATCCGTCCCCTCCGTCGCCTTGATGCCGAGTTCTCCGTCCCTGGCGACAAAAGCATTTCCCACCGCGGAATCATTCTCGGCGGCCTCGCCTCCGGCACAACCCGCCTCCGTGGCTTTCTCCCTGGCGAAGATTGCCTCTCCACTCTTCATGCCCTTCAAGCCCTCGGTTGCCGTATTGACCGAGTCGCCCCCGATGAAGTTCTCATCGAAGGTCGTGGAGGAAAGCTCCTCGCCCCCGCCGAACCCATCGATTGCGGCAACAGCGGCACCACCATGCGCCTCCTTGCGGGAGTTGTCGCAGGCCAACCTTTTCAAACTCGTCTCTTCGGCGATGCCTCTCTTTCCCGCCGCCCCATGGCTCGCATCGCCGATCCTTTGCGCAAGTTCGGAGCCGAAATTCTTTGCGCAGGTGCCAACGACCGGCCCCCGCTCCACGTCCACGGCACCCAACTCCACGCCACCGACTTCACCAGCGCCGTCGCCAGTGCCCAAGTCAAATCCTGCTTTCTCCTCGCCGCCCTCCAAGCCAACGGCAAATCCATCTTCCACGAACCCACCCTTTCCCGCGACCATACCGAACGCCTTCTCCCAGCCTTCGGTGCCAGCCTCCGCCTCGAAAAAAAATCGATTATCCTCCACGGCCCTCAACGCCTCGAAGCCACCGAACTCGATGTCCCTGGCGATTTCTCCTCCGCTGCCTTTTGGATCGTCCTCGCCGCTGGCCTCCCAGGGTCTCGACTCACCCTGCGTCACGTCGGCCTTAACCCCACCCGCACCGCCCTTCTCTCCGCTCTCCTCCGCATGGGTGCAGGCCTCATGGAAAAAGTCGAGCAGTCGACCCCCGAACCTTTCGGCACGATCACCATCCAAGGCAACACTGCCCTCAAAGCTACCACCATCTCAGGTAAGGAAATTCCTAATCTCATCGACGAAATTCCTATTCTCGCCACCGCCGCCGCTTTCGCCAAAGGAACCACCGAAATCCGTGACGCTGGGGAACTCCGTCACAAAGAAAGCGATCGCCTCGCCGTCGTCGCTCAAAACCTTCGCCTCTTCGGCGTTCCCGTGGAAGAAAAACCAGATGGCCTCCTCATCGAGGGCGGTTGCACTCTTGTCGGAGCCGAGGTCGAAAGCCACGGCGACCATCGCATCGCCATGTCCGCCGCCATCCTCGGCCTCCTCGCCAAAGGTCGCACCCTTGTCAAAGACACCGCCTGCATCGAAACCAGCTACCCGGGATTCGCTCGACAGATCTCCCTTCTGCAAGAAGTCAGTCGCTAATTTATGCTACACCCCGTCATCTGTATCGATGGCCCCGCCGCTTCAGGAAAAAGTACTGTCGCCCGACTTGTCGCTCACGATCTTAAGTACGTCTACGTTGATACTGGTGCTATGTATCGTGCTTTCACTTTCCTGACCCTTGAGGCAGGTCACGATCCCGCCTCCCGCGCTCGCATGAAACAACTCCTCCAAAAAGTAGATTTTCATGCCGAGATATCTGGCCAGGAAATCTCACTTCGCGATGGAACACGGGATCTCGCCCCTCATACCCGCCTTCCGGAGGTGAATGCGGCTGTCTCCCCAGTCTCCGCACTGCCCGAACTCCGCGAGTACCTCGTGAATCTCCAGCGCAAACTTCGCCTCTCCGCTCCTCTTGTCATGGAAGGGCGCGACATCGGCACCGTCGTCTGCTCCGATAGCCCTTTCAAATACTTTATCGATGCCTGCCCCATCGTCCGTGCCGAACGCCGACGCAAACAGGGAGAAAAAGACAATCTCGTAGCTCGCGATAAACAGGACTCCTCCCGCTCCGCTGCACCCCTTCTCCGCGCCGCCGATGCCACTCTGCTCGATAGCGGGAAAAACGATGCTCGTGCCCTTGCCGACCTCATCGTTCAAGAAGTCCGTGCCCGAGTGCAACCTGGACCCACCGTCCCGTGAAAGTTTGCCCCTTCTGGTTTCACCTCGTCCGCTTTTTTTCGCTTACCTTTTTTAAGTTTTTCCACTCTTTCCGTACCTCTGGAGCCGACTCCCTCCCGCCCGGTCCTCTCATTCTCGCTCCCAACCACGCCAGCTATTTAGATCCACCCGCCACAGGCTGTGGTCTATTCCGAGTCACCTACTACCTTGCCCGACACACACTCTTCAAACCACCGATCGCCTCTTGGCTTCTCCCCTCGATAGGGTCGATTCCCGTCAATCAGAACTCCCCTGGTCCATCCTCTCTAAAAAATATCTTCGAGGTCTTTAAAAATAAAGGAACTCTCGTTCTCTTCCCCGAAGGCCAAAGAACTTTCGATGGCAATCTGCGAAAAGCCGAACCTGGAATCGGTATGATTGCCGCCCGAGCCAACGTCCCCGTTGTTCCTGTTCACATTATCGGCAGTCGCGAAGCCATGCCCCGCAACGGATCTTGGCATCCCTTCCGCCCCATCCGCGTCGTCTACGGTCAACCCATGCGTTTCTCAGGCGACCCCAAAAGCCGCCAAGACTTTCAGAAATTCGCCGACGAAATCATGTCGGCTATATCCAAACTGCCGTAGCGATCCTTAATCTTTAAAGTTGGAAAGAAGGTCCACATGGTGACCCACCATTTTCCACTTTCCGCTCTCTTTGCGAAAAGTATTCGTTGCGCGAATCGAAATCTCACGCATCTCACCTTTGTTATCTTTATTTTTTCCCTCCTCAACATTACACACCGTGGCCATTTCCCCGCTGGGGCTCAACAGGACGTGCGGTTTTATTGCCTCAAGTTTTCCACCCATTTTCATGGCCGCCTGCCTTTCCCACTCTGCTGCCACCTTCGGCCAGCCCACTAAAAAATCTCCACCCGGCCCCATGTAAATCACATCCGACGCGTGTGAGCAAAGCTCCTTCATTAAAGTTAACTCTCCGGCGAACATCTGGTTAAGCGCCTTATAAAACTCTGCGTTTGCTGCCAAAACCGCCTTCTCATCAGCATTCCCTGCCTGAGCGCATGGCGCCCCCGCAAGTACCGAGATCATTCCCGCCACCAGCATCAGCCCGCCAATAGATTTAATATTCATCCAATTAAACTCTGCCTTAGAACACCCAACGCAAGCCCTATTCGCCCCCCTCACCCTTCCTGCCTTCTCCCCTTACGACTCACCTAAACTTAAACTGTAACACGTGTTACACTTTTAGTTTAACCCGCTTTCCGCTCAAACTTCTCCCATCAGTGAATCAATCCCACAAATGATCAATCCCACGCCGCACAGCTCCAAACAGCTCGTCCACCTCTTTTTCCGTGATCACCAATGGCGGCGCAAAGGCCAATAAGTCCCGAATTCCTCGCACAATCGCCCCCTCCTTCCTCACCTTGGCTGCCCCCGCAATACCTAAATTCATCCCTGGCCTTAAATCTTTCCTTCCGCCCTTCGGCAAAAGTTCCATCGCCCCTATCAATCCTACCCCCCGAACTTCCCCCACCGCTGGATGCCCCGCAAACTCCTGCAACTTCTTTTGAAAATAAGGACCTAACTTTTCCTTAGTTCTTTCCACCAATTTTTCCTTTTCAATAATGTCCATATTCGCCATCGCCGCAGCCGCCGCCACTGGATGACCCGAATAGGTAAACCCATGCGCAAAATACCCGCCCTTCATCAAAACCTCCGCGATCGGTTGCGAAACTATCGTCGCACCCATCGAAATATATCCACTGGTCAATCCCTTCGCTAAAATCATCAGATCAGGCTCCAAATTCCACATCGCACTCGCAAACCATGCCCCCAATCGCCCAAACGCTGTGATTACTTCGTCCGCCACGAAGAGGATCTCGTACTCCCGTGCCAATTCCCTCATCGCCTTGAGATATCCCGCCGGCGGTACTAACACCCCACCCGCGCCTTGGACCGGCTCCAAGAACATCGCTCCAATCGTCTCAGGTCCTTCCTTTTCAATTAGTTTTTTCGTAGTCGCCACACACTCCTCCCCATACACCTCCGCCTCCTTTTCCCGACCCATCGCATAGGCGTATGGCGCGGGTGCATGCAAAAATCCTGGCAGAGGCAATCCATACGGAGTTTGACAACTCGGCAGTCCCGTCATACTCGCCGTTGCCAAGGTCACCCCGTGATAGGCAAAATCCCGAGTAACAATCTTCGTCCGCTCAGGTTTCCCCTTCAAAATCTGATACTGCCGAATAATCTTTAATGCGGTCTCATTCGCCTCCGATCCAGAATTACTAAATACCGCATAATTCAAATTCCCAGGAGCCATCCGACCCAACCGATCCGCCAACCGCACCGCCGGCTCTGTCGTGGAATTAAAAAAACTCGGGTAAAAAGAAAGCTCCTGCATCTGCTTCGCTACCGCCTCGACAATCTCCTTCCGCCCGTACCCCACATTCACACACCACAACCCCGCTAACCCATCCAATAACTTTCCTTCCTCCCCTTGCAAATAACAGCCTGCCCCGCTTTCTAGAATATGCGTCCCACTCGGATGCATTGTCGCATGATCGGTAAATGGATGGAGATGATGCGCCCGATCCATTTTACGCAACTCCTCCAAATGGGGAATTGTTCTGGCCATACCAGACCCTAATCCAGTTTCCTAATTTCCGCTAGCCTCACCCTTTTCCCCGCTCGCCCTAGCGCTAGGTTTCATTATCCTTCAGCCATGGTAATCGGCGTTCCTCGCGAGATTAAGTCCCAAGAGGCTCGCGTCGCCCTTCTTCCCTCCGCTGCCTATCTCCTCATCCAGCGCGGCCACCAAGTCCTCGTCGAAAAAGATGCTGGCCTCGGCTCAGGCTATCCCGACGAACAGTACATCGCCGCCGGCGCCAAAATCGTCAACAGCCATGCCGATGTTTTCTCCGCCGAATTAATCGTCAAGGTCAAGGAACCCCTTCCCGACGAATACCCCCTTCTTCGCTCAGGCCAGATCCTCTTCACTTACCTCCACCTCGCCGCAAATATAAATCTAACGAAGGCTCTCATGCAATCCGGCGTCACCTCCGTGGCCTACGAAATGGTCACCCAAGGCCGGCGCCTTCCGCTCCTCGAGCCGATGTCAGAAATCGCCGGCCGGATGTCGGTCATCGTCGGTGCCTACTTTCTCGCCAAACACGCTGGCGGTAGCGGCGTCCTGCTTGGCGGCGTCCCCGGTGTCCTTCCAGGTCGTGTCGTCGTCATTGGCGGCGGTTCATCAGGAATCAATGCCGCCCGCATGGCCACAGGTCTCGGCGCTGATGTCACCATTCTCGAGGTCGACCTCGAACGCATGCGCTTTCTCGATATCACCATGCACACCGCCCACACCCTCTTTTCCAATCAAGCCCACCTCGACGAACTTCTCCCCAACGTCGATCTCCTCATCGGAGCCGTTCTCGTTCCAGGAGCCAAGGCCCCCAAGCTCGTCACCCGCGCCATGCTTCGCCGAATGCGCCCTGGAAGCGTTCTCGTCGACATCGCTATCGATCAAGGCGGTTGCGCCGAGACATCCCGCCCTACCACCCACGACAACCCCGTCTACGTCGAAGAAGGCGTCCTCCACTACTGCGTCGCCAACATGCCAGGCGCATACGCCCGAACCGCTACCCAAGCTCTTACCAACGTTACCTACCCTTTCATCGAACTTATTGCCGACCACGGCCTCGCCATCGCCACCCAACGCCAACCCGGACTCCTCACTGGCATCAGCACTCAAAACGGAAAGCTCACCTGTCCAGTCGTTGCCTCCGCGCACAAACTTCCCAACCAAGCCCCTACTTTCGTTTGAGCCACGCCCCAAAACTCATTCCCGCAGATCTCGCCCCCGGCGATCAGCGCTCCGCCAACGCCGAGTTGCCGGGCATCGTCTTCCACCTCATCGAATCCGCCAACGACCCTTTCTTTAAAATCGGCTTCGATGCCCTCACCAATCTCTTCGGCCCGATGGGGGAAATGGAAACCCTCTCCGTTCTCCAACATCGCTTCCGCTGGAACACCGCCCAACCCGTACCCGGCAAACCCCTCTTCCACTACGCCATGATTCTTGCCCTCGATCCCAAAAACCAAGTCGCCGCCGTGCGCGATTACACCGCCATCGTCCACACACCCCCAGAACGCGCCGCCGCCACCGTTCACCTTTCCCATCTCTGGATTCATCCCGACTTCCGACGCTCAGGTCTTGCAGGCTGGATGCGGGCTTTCCCCATCGAAACCGCCCGCACTCTCCTCGCTCGCGCCCGTCACGCTCTTCACGCACCCATCACCCTCGTAGCCGAAATGGACCTTCCCAAGGTTAAAGACCCCGCCAGCAGCATCCGTCTACTCGCCTACGAAAAAGCGGGCTACCGCAAGGTCGATCCCCGTGTCATGCCCTACCTCCAACCCGATTTTCGCGAGCCTGCCGCCATCGACGCATCCGGTACTCTCCAACCCATTCCCATGACCCCCATCCTTCGTCGCGTTGGTCAGGAAGCAGAGTCCTTCGCTCCCGCCTCCGAAATTCGCGCACTCGTTCGCGACCTCTACGCCATGTACTCCGATACTTTCCGTCCTGCCGATATGGCTCCCCTCTGGAAAAAATGGCGCGCCTACCCCGACGGACCCACCCCCATCCCCCTTCTCCCGCCTTCCCAGCTATGATCGAAGCCTTTCACTCTCCCGCTTCCGCCGCTCCCGTCGGGAATCACACTATGCCCATGGAAAAGTTCCAGCTCGTCGCCGATCGCGCTGCTAAAATTTCAGGTATTCGCCTTCTTTTACCCGACCCTGTCACTCGCGAGGATCTCCTCCGCGTTCACTCCGAAAATTATATTCACGCTGTCGAAACTGGAAATCCCCGCCCTCTCGCTGAATCTCAGAAGTTTCCTTGGAGCCCTCAACTCTATCCTTCCGTCCTTCTCACCAACGGCGCCCTCCTCGCCGCCGCCCGGTCCGCTCTCGCCCACGGCATCGCCGCCGCCGTCGCCAGCGGATTCCATCACGCATTCTCCCAACACGGGGAAGGCTACTGCACTTTTAACGGACTTATCATCACTCTCGAAAATCTTCGCTCCGCTGGTGCCATTCGCACAGGCGCAGTTCTTGATCTCGATCTTCACTACGGCAACGGAACCGCCTCCCTCCTCCATCATCGCCCATGGGCCCGCGCCCTCTCCATCTACGGCAACGACTACTGCAACAACCTCAGCTACCGCGATGTCTCCACCCTGCACCACACCGATGGCCCAAATCACCGCTCCGTCCCCTTGCCCGCAAATACCGATGGCCCTCACCTTCTAGAACTTCTTCAACAAAATCTTCCTCGCCTTCTCCATCCCACCCCGCCCGATCTCCTCCTCTACCAAGCCGGTGCCGATCCCCTCCGCGATGACCCCTACTCCCCTCTCGATCTCGGACCCGCCGACCTCGAAGCCCGCGATCGCCTCGTCTTCGAATTCGCCCGCCGCCACAGCATCCCAGTCGCTTGGACACTCGCAGGCGGATACACTCGCCCTGTGAAAAAAGTAGTGGATGTTCACCTCGGCACCTTTCGTGCCGCCCTCGCAGTCCATGGCTCCTGATCCCACCTCTTGGCAGAACGCCAACCCAGGAGACCTTTCCGATCTCCTCCCAGAAATCTCTGCCTCCCATAGTGAGACCGTTCTCGCCGGCGCCACCGCCGCCGCCCCAGGCTGGGCTGCTACCCCCTTGCCCGAACGTATCGAACTTCTTCGGGCCGCACAAAAAGCCCTCTACGCCCACCAGGAAGAATTAGCCCAAGGCATCTGTCGCGAAATCGGTAAACCTATTGTCGAAGCCCGCTCCGAATCGGCTGCCTTAGTCACCAAAATCGATTTTGCCATTAGTGACGCCGAACGCTTTCTCACCGAGGAAAGCCCCGACGATTGTCCCCAACCCAGCCGCGTTCGCCTGCGCCCACGCGGTCCTACCCTTGTCGTCGGTCCCTTTAACTTTCCCCTCCACTTGAGCAACGGCCCGTCCACCGCTCATCTTCTCGCTGGAAATCCCGTGATTTTGAAACCCTCCCCTCTTGCTCCACACGTTTGTGCCCGCTACGCCCAACTCATCGCCCCCATCTTTCCTCCAGGAGTTTTTCAAGTGGCTCAAGGCGGCGCTCATCTCGCCCGCGCTCTCGCTTTCGATCCCCGCATTCGTTCCGTTGTCTTTACCGGGTCCTTTACTGCGGGCCGCGCACTTCTCGCGGAACTCGCTGCCCTCGATCCCGCCAAAGACGTCGCCCTCGAACTCGGCGGAAAAAATGCCGTTATCGTCCTTCGCGATGCCGACTTCTTCCGCGCCGCTAGCTCTATCGCCGAAGCTACCTGCCTCACCGCAGGACAACGTTGCAACGCCACCGCCCGCGTTTTGGTCGAAGCCTCCGTCCTTTCCGCTTTCATCCGCGATCTCACTCCCGCCTTCCTTCCCTACCAACCCAACTGGCCCGCCGATGAATCCACTAAACTTGGCCCATTGACCACCTCCGCCTCCGTCGACCGATTTCGCACCGCCCTTCAACCCATTGATGGCGCTACTTTTGTACTTCCTGGAAAAGTGGTCGAAAAAATTGGCCTAAGAAAAGGCTACTACGTTGAGCCCTGTGTTCGTGCTTGGTCTAACTCCCCCACCTATCTCGCTCACCCCTCTGCCCGTCAGGAGTTTTTTGCTCCGGTCTTAGAAATTATTCCGATCGAAGGGATCGAGGCCATTATCTCAGCCCACAACGCGGTTCCCTTTGGACTGACCGCCTCCGTCTTCACGGCTTCCCGCAAAAACTTCGAACATCTCGCCAACCACCTCCTCGTCTCAAACGTCTACGCCAATCTCCCCACTACATTCTCCCCCTCCGCTCTTCCCTTCGGCGGTTGGGGCGACTCGGGAAATCATCACCCAGGTGGGCGTGGCTTCATTCGCTTCGCCACCGACGAACAAGTCCTCCAAGAAGCCCGCGACTCCTTAAGCTAACCCCCGCCCTGCACGTTCCCGATCGGTGCTTGGCTGTCTTTTGTTTGTTTATCCCAGTGCTCATAATTCCACTAGCTCTTGAAGAGCTGAAACTTATCGCAAAAACGCCCCAAACGTCCTTCCTTCCTCCTCACCTTCCTTTTACCCTTTTCTTATGACCCTTCCCGACTGCCTCACCATGGCCCGTGTCATCACCGCCTTTGTCCTCCTCATTCTTCTCCAAGCCTGCGCCCATCCCCCCGTCCCCGCCTGGACCGCTTGGCTCGCTCTCACCCTCTTCGTCGCCGCCGCTCTCACCGATTGGCTCGACGGACACCTCGCCCGCCTCTGGAAAATCGAGTCCGATTTCGGCCGTCTCTTCGATCCCCTCGCCGACAAACTTCTCGTTGCCGTCGCCTTTATCGGCCTGCTTGGCGCAGGACTCCTCCCCGTCTGGTTCGTCTCCCTCGTTGTCGCCCGCGAGTTTCTTATCACCGGCATCCGCCTCGTCGCAGGCCAAAAGGGAGTTGTCCTTTCCGCCGAAAAAGTTGGCAAACATAAAACTGCTACCCAAATGGTCACCGCCATCCTTGCCCTCCTCCTTCTTGCTCTCAACCCCGCCCTGCCCGCAGGACGAATCCTCCTCGAGTTCGCCGTCATTATCACCGCCCTGATCACCGCAGGCTCAGGCCTCTACTACCTCGCACGCAACTATCCACTTCTTATTTCAAACGTGCGCCGATCATGATCCAAGGATTCAAAGAACTCGCCTCCGTATGCCAGGCCATCGCCCAAGGTCGCCAAACGGTACTTCTTCGTAAGGCCGGCATCCGCGAATCCACCCACGAAAGCGCATTTCAGCCTAAATCCTTCTACCTCCTCCCCACTCACTACCATGAAAAAGGCCCCAAATCACCCTCTCAAGATTTCCCTATTTCCCTTCGTCTCGAGGTCGTTCGTTCAGGTGACTTGATCCACTGGGCTCAAATCGAAAAACTCCTCCCCTTCACCGCCTACGACCCGAAAACCATTCGCGAACACTTCGATTCGCGTGACGAAAAACTTCTCCACTTCGCCCAGATCCAATCATTCACCCTCTCCCCCGTCTGGAACCTTCCCCACTCCCCCGCCCTCTCAGGTTGCCGCTCTTGGTTCGAACTCCCCCCACCTCCCTCCAACCTCACCGAATCTCCCATCACCACGAGCGAAACCGCCCTCCAAACCGCCCATCTCCTTTCATGAATCTCGAAGACACCCACCTTGATGTTCTCCTTAAAGCCCAAAAAGCCCAAGGCATCACCGATCGCGATCTCGTGAAACTTGCGGAGATTACTGTCCCCGACCTGAATAATCTACGAGCAGGACGACGTGAACCCACTGCCATAGAGAAAATCGCCCGCGTACTCAACCTGCGACCCGAAGCCATCATTGATTTAGCCAACGGTCACTGGACCGCACCCGCCGCCGCCTTGCCCCCCCACGTCCTTAAGTTCACCACCCCGTTCGCCGATATGACGGTGAACCACTACCTCGTCTGGGATCCAAAAACTCTTCTCGCAGCCGCTTTCGATACTGGGACTAATGCCGATCCTCTCTTTGCCGCACTCGAGAGACATAAACTTACTCTCGCCAAAATTCTCCTCACCCATGCTCACGGCGATCACATCCTCGAACTCGACCGAATCGTCGAACGCACTAAAGCCATCGCTTTCGCCCCCGAAGCCGAGCCCCTCGCAGGTTGTAAACCCGTCAAAGACAACCAACGATTCAAAATCGGCGGACTAAACATTACCGCCCACACCGTTCCCGGGCACTCCCCTGGTGGAACGGTCTATGAAATTATGGGACTCGAAAACCCGCTTGCCGTTGTTGGCGATGTCCTATTCTCCGGCTCCATCGGTGGCATCCGCTCACGCTATCGGCCCGCCCTCGAATCGATTCGTTCGGCAGTTTTTACTCTCCCGCCCGAAACCATTCTTCTGCCAGGACACGGTCCTATCACCACCGTTGCTCACGAACTCGCTCATAATCCATTCTTTCCGTGAAAGTCGTTGTTCTTCTTTCCGGTGGCCTTGATTCGGTCACCGCTCTGCATCATATGGCCGCCACGGAGAAAGTGGTCGCTGCCCTCAGCTTCGACTACGGCGCAAAACATAACTCTCGGGAGCTCCCCTGCGCCGCCGACCAGTGCCGCTCTCTTCACATCCCCAACCGCATCGTTTCTCTCAACTTTATGGCCGATGCCTTTAAATCCGATCTCCTAAAATCAGGCGGGATAATTCCCGATGGTCACTACGAAGAGCAGTCGATGAAGAAAACCGTTGTCCCTTTCCGAAATGGAATCTTTCTCTCCCTCGGCACAGGCTACGCCGAAAGCCTTGGCGCCGATGCCATTGCCATTGCCGCTCACGCTGGTGATCACACCATCTACCCCGACTGCCGTGAAGACTTCCTCTCCCCAATGTCCCAAGCCATGGAAAAAGGAACCTACGCAAAAATTAAACTTCTGCGCCCTTTCGTCTCGATGGATAAAACCTCCATTGTCCGCAGAGGAGTAGAACTAAAAATCAACTACGCCCGTACCTGGTCTTGCTACAAGGGTGGCATTCTTCACTGCGGTACTTGCGGAACCTGTATCGAAAGACGAGAAGCCTTCCTTAATGCCGGCGTCGCCGATCCTACCCCTTACGTTACCACTCCTCCCCTTCCGCCCAAACCTACCTCGGAAAGCTGAAGCGGTGCGAATCGCAGAAATCTTTCACTCGATTCAAGGAGAAGGCCTTCTGACAGGTGTTCCCTCCGTCTTCATTCGCACCTCTGGCTGCAACCTTCGTTGTGACTGGTGCGATACTCCCTACGCCTCCTGGAAACCAGAGGGACCAGAGATGTCCGTTGAAGAGCTTCTAATGAAGTTTACAGATTGGAACTGCGATCACCTAGTGCTGACTGGAGGCGAACCCATGATTGCCTCCGATCTTCCCGAACTTGCGACCGCTCTAAAAAAACAGAAAAAGCACATCACCATCGAAACCGCCGGCACTATCCTTCCCAACGGCATCCCCTGCGACTTGGCCTCCATCAGCCCCAAACTTTCTAACTCCACTCCCCCCTCCTCTCGCGACCCAGCGTGGGCAAAGAGACACGAATCCACCCGCCTACAACCCGAAGTAGTTTCCGAATGGATTCGAAATTACCCGTTTCAGTTGAAATTTGTCGTCTCAAGCGACAACGATCTGATCGAAATTAAATCTCTCCTCTTGAAACTTCCCGAAATCCCCGTGAATCAAGTCCTTCTCATGCCCGAAGGCATCGATAGCAAAACTCTCGCCTCTCGATCCCCATGGCTTGTCGAAATCTGTAAACGCGAAGGCTTCC
>CAMCDO010000042.1 GCA_945873585.1 Verrucomicrobia subdivision 6 bacterium
CGCATGATCGAATTCTCGCCATACGTTTTGATGATCGATTGCAAAGCCAGATCCAAGTTGCGCTTCTCCGCCCCCTTGGCGCTGTCACTCTTCGTTTGGGTTTCCGTCTTTTCGTTTTTGTCTGTTGTTTTAGTTGCCATATAGATTAAACCTCCGATGTGGGTAAAAGTTGCGGTAAAAGTTTATTTCGTAGCAGGTCGAGAGCCACCTGGGAAGCCATTGCCTTGAATACTTTTCGTTCTGGAACCAACTTCTTCTCAATAGTTTCCACTCCTTCAGAACCCGCAATTCCAAGGTAAACTAGCCCCACAGATTTATTCGCATTTCCACCCCCAGGACCCGCAATTCCCGTCACCGAGACCGCCCAATCCGCCCCCGCCCTCCTCCTCGCCCCCATCGCCATCTCCCCCGCCACCGCCCCACTCACCGCCCCATACTGCGCTAAACTCTCCGCCGATACCCCCAAATCCCGCATCTTGGCCTCATTCGAATACGTTACCCACCCACCCAGAAAAACCTCCGAAGCCCCCGCCACATCCGTAATCCGACTCGCCACCAACCCCCCTGTGCACGACTCCGCCGTGGCTAACTTCACTCCCGCCCCCCTTGCCAACCTCACCACCACCTCCTCCATCGTTTCCGTCCCCTCGCCATAAACCGCCGCCCCTAAAATCTCCCGCAGTCTCTTCACCCCTGCCTCCAGCAACTTCACCTCCGCCCCCCGCAACCGCACATCCACCTGCCCAGGCCGCGCGCAGTACCCCACCGCCGAAAAACCCAACCGCCGCAACTCTCCCTCACACCTCTCCTGAACTGCCGATTCCCCAATCCCCGTCACCCGCACTACTCTCATCCCCTCCGCCGGACGCGCATACGAGCGCAACCGAGGCTCCACATACTTCTCGAACATCGGCGCCAACTCACGAGGCGGACCCGGCAACACCACCAACATCTTTCCCTTCTCTTCCCAAAAAAGCCCCGGAGCCGTTCCCCCGTCATTCGGAATCACTTCCATTCCTCGCGGAACCTTCGCCTGCGCTTTGACCGACTCAGGCGCCACCAACCCACGCTTCTCGAAATATCCCAATATCTTTTTTTCAATCTCAGGCCGATCCTCCAGTGGCTTCCCCAAAAATCCTGCCACCACTTCCCTCGTGATATCGTCCGAAGTCGGACCCAAACCACCCGTCACTATAATCACCCCGCCTCTGCCCCACGCCTCTCCCAAGACTTGCCCAATCGCCTCTTGCCCATCAGGCACCGCCGTCTGCCTAGCCAAATCCAACCCCATCGTCGCCAATCTCGAGGAAAGGTAACCCGGATGCGAATTCACCACCTGCCCCAAGAGCAACTCCGAACCCGTAGTGATCAGCTCCACGCGCATCCCTTCAAGGATGGCGCCACTCTTCTCGGGATCAAACAACTCTTTGGCGACTTTCATGGAGGCACCCTAACATCCTTACCTGGACAATAGCTGTCCTAGGGTAATTTATTTTATTAAATTCTTGGCCCACCCTGGCGACCTTCCCCGCACCTCCTTTCCCCCTTGTCCTCCACCCCGATCAAACCGATGCTCTTTCCCCTCCCATGGCCAACAAATCCGCTCTGCCCACTAAGCAACTCTACCGCGAACTCCGTACTCTTCCCTGGTTCACCCTCTGGCAGGAGGAGGTCCCCCGCTTTAATCAAGCCTCTCCTGAAGTCCGTATTCAACGCGTTGCCGTTATTCGCGCGGTCGGTGCCGGCCTCGCTGAGAACCAACAACCCGACCTCAAAGATACCGTTCGCACCTGGCTGCTTTCCCTTCTGCAAGATCCCTCAGAAAAAATCCGACGCTATGCCATGGCCGCCCTCCCGAAAATCGGCGCAGGCCGCACCGAGGAACGCGAACTTCTTGCCCTTCTTCAAAAGAAACCTATCGACCGCGAAAAGAAGTTTCTCGGCCAAGCTCTCAATAAAATCGGCGGCTCCGCCACTCTCGACCTCATCCGCTCGGAAGGGACCCAACTTCCCCCACTCACCGAACAACGCGCCAAAGCCAACCTCGCCCGACAACAAAAGCCTTCCACCATTCGGCTCGATGTTCCCTTGCCCGAACCCACCCAAGCCCGCATCCACCTCCGTTGCCGCACTGGCCTCGAACCCATCCTCTCCCAAGAAATTAAAGATTCGGGTTCCCTCTTTCGTATTATGGAAATCCGTCCCGGCCTCCTCACCCTAGCCCCCACCGCCTCCTTCCGGCTCAGCGACCTCTTTGCCTTCCGCTGTTTTTCTACTCTTTCCTTTCTTCTCGGTACTTTACCTCCCAGCTCAAGTAGCACCGCGCAAGAAGCCCTCGCCACCCTAATCACCTCCCCACTCAGTCGCCGTATCCTGCAAGCCTTCACCGCAGGTCCCATCCGCTACCGCCTGGAATTTGTCGCTAAAGGACATCAACGTGGCGCCATTCTCAAAGTTGCCCAACGGGCTTACACCCTCTGCCCAGATCTTCTCAACGATTCCCGCGAGGCTCCTTGGGTCGTCGAAGTCCAACCCAGCCCAGGCGGCGATTTCGTTGAACTTCGTCCACGAATCTCTCCCGACCCGCGTTTCCCCTACCGTTTGCAAGATGTCCCTGCCGCCTCCCACCCTCCCCTCGCCGCCGCTATGGCCCGCCTCGCAGGTCCCTATGCCGACGAAACCGTCTGGGACCCTTTCTGCGGTTCCGGACTCGAACTCATCGAACGCGTCCGCCTGACCGGCGTCAGCCGAATTTTGGGAACCGATCTCAGCCCCGACGCCACCGCCGCCGCTCGCGCCAACTGGGCCGCTGCCCTCTTCCCTGGCATCCGCGCTGATTTCGTCGCACGCGATTTCCGTGAATTCACCGCCATCCCCAACTGGGGCCCAGCCAGCATCAGCCTAATGATCACCAACCCTCCACTCGGCAAACGCGTTCCCATTCCCAATCTCCGTGGCCTCCTAGAGGAGCTCTTTGCCGTAGCCACAATTGCCCTACGCCCAGGCGGTCGCCTAGTTTGGATTAATCCCCTTCGAATCAAACCTCCCGCCTCCTCCCTCCGCCTTGAATTTCAGCAAACAGTCGATCTGGGCGGATTCTCCTGCCGCCTCGAACTTCTCCGCAAACGCTGACCCCCATCCGAAAACACCCCGTCCTTAACGGACTTCCCGCAAAATCTTCCTGCCTCAGAATCTCCGGCTTGAGCGTGGGTCAGGCACAATTCGTACATTGTCGTAGGGGGCATACCCTGCAGGAGATCCTGGAGTTAAAGGATTTCCCGCGGGAGGATTCTTTCCCTGCGGATTAGGCTTGGGCTGAGCCGCAACTTTCTTCTTATCCTCACTCCCCGCAGCCATCGTATACGGATCCTGCGAGAGTCTCTTGTACCCACCCGATGGCGCCTCGGGCACCTTTGAGGTCGACGTCAACCGCGTATCACTTCCTCCGCTTGGGGGCATTATCGGCTTTGCCCCCGACTGATAATCCTTCCCCAACGGACCCGTCGAAGAAGGCCCTGTAAAAGATTCAAAACCCGGCTGCACTCGCCCATCCCCAGAACCCATCGCCCTCGGTTTCACCCCATCCATTCCCGTCACCGGTGGTAGTTTATTTTCATCCATTGGCTTGAAACCCTCCACCGCACCTTTCGAGACTGCTGTCTGCGAGAGATCACCGTCTTGGGCTTTCGATTTCTGCTTAACCTCCTTCGCTTCTTTAGCTTTCGTCACCTCCGCATCCTTCGCCTTCTGCTCTTCTAGCACCGCATCCTCCGCCTGCTTTTTCTTGGCCGCAGCCTGCTTCTCCATCATCGCTTCCGCCGCCCAATCCTTACTCCCGCTTTTTGCTGGGTCAGCCGCAGGCGGTCGGGGTTGAGGAATTGAAGTCGTACTTCCTTCCATCGCTCCCGACAAATCCGGAGTCGGTGAGGCCCCTTCGGCCTCGGGAAGATTAGTGGCCGCTTTGGCCGAAGGCAGATCAGGAATGCTCGCAGGGCTCGATCCCACCTCAGTCTGGCTCATCGACTGCAACGGCAGAAGAATACCCAACCACAAGATGCTTCGCCCTTTCATCTTTCAACAACTTAATCCTCCACAGTCACTCGTCAATCTCGCCCCACCCCGCCAATCCCCCTAAGATTCCTTCATCATGGCATCGCCCTTAACCCTCCTCATCGCCGAGAAGATTAAGCAAAACGGACCTCTTCGTTTCGATCATTTCATGGCCAGTGCCCTCTACCACCCTCTTCATGGCTTCTACTCCTCAGGCCAGACTCGTACCGGCACCCAAGGCGATTTCCTCACCCCAGTCTCCGCCGGCCCCGTTCTCGGCCAACTCCTCGCCCGCCAAGCCGATGAACTTCATGCTGCCCTCGGCCGACCCCGCCCTTTCCTGCTTTGCGAACAAGGCGCCGATCGCGGGCTCCTCGCCCACGATCTTCTCCAAGCTATTTCTCTTCATCACCCAAAGCTCCTCTCCGCCGCTCAACTCCATCTTCTCGAGCCCCTCCCCGCCCTCACCACCCAACAACGCTCCCACCTCGCTCCGTTTCATAAAACAACTCAAATTTTCTGGCACGAAGATATCACGTCCTTACCGCCTACCAACGCCCCCATCTTTTTCTACTCATGTGAACTCCTCGACAGTTTTCCTGTGCGCCTCGCCCGCTACTCTGGCTCTTCCGGCTGGCAGGAACGATTCGTCACCACCTGCCCAGCAGGGTTCAACTGGATCGATCTTCCCGCACCTGACGATCTGCAATCCCAGATTCGCCACTGGCAAATTCCCGAGATCGAAGGATTCACCACCGAGGTTCGCCCCTCCGCCTCACCCTGGATCCACACCCTCGCCCAGCAGATTCACCAAGGAATTATCCTCACTCTCGACTACGGCATGCCCGCCGCCGATCTCTACCATCCCACCCGCCCAAACGGAACTCTCGCCACCCTCCGGCGCCACACCACAACAACCGACCCCCTCGCGCTCTCAGGCGAGCAAGATCTCACCTCCCATGTGAATTTCTCCGAGCTCACCACCATTGGAGAACAGCATGGACTCACCACCCTCGGACTCGTCGATTTCGCAAATGCCTGGACTCGTTTAGCCGCTCCCCTTTTTCAGGATGATCAGCCCTTGCCCCAACCCTGGACGCGCAACTTTCAGCATCTCACCCATCCCGCATTTTTTGGAAAATCTCATCACGTCCTTCTTCAATCCAAGAATCTGCCCTCAGATTTCACTCCCTCCATCGCTCGTCCTACCACGCTCTAAACTTTGATAGTTTTTCTTTTCCCCATCAACTCCCGCGCCATCGCCCGAGCGGCTTTTCCCTCACCTCCCAACATCCGACTCAGCTCCTTCTCACGACTCTCCCCCTCCACTCGCTCTAATCGAGCGAATGTCCGACCTTTCTCCACACTCTTCGTCACACAGAAATGGGCATCGGCCACTCCTGCCACCGCCGGCAGATGGGTCAGACAAAGCACCTGATGAGTTCGACCTAAATTATGCAATCGTTCCGCCACCGCTAGTGCTGTTTCGCCTCCTACATTCGCGTCCACCTCATCAAATATTAAAATCGGCACCTCATCTCGCTCCGCCATGACCGTTTTCAGTCCTAACATCACCCGCGCCAACTCGCCACTCGAAGCAATCGCTCGCAGGGGTCGCGGCGGTTCTCCTGGGTTTGGCGCAAACATCAACTCAACGCTCTCACCCCCTTCCACTCCTGGTGACTCCAACTTCTCCAAGGCCACCTCGAGCCGACACGCCCGAAATCCCAATCCTCGCAACTGTTCCGTCACCGCCACTGCGAACTTTGGTGCGGCCTTCCCCCTTTCTTTTCCCAACTTCAGGCACAATTCCCGATGCTTCTCCTTCGCCTGCTCGAGGGCCTTGGCCAACTCCCTTCCCCTTCCCTCCGACTGACTCAACTCCGTCTGCCTTATTTTTAAGGCAACCAACTTCGCTAAAGCCGACTCCGCACTACCTCCATACTTTTTCTGAATCCCGAGAACCAGATTAAGTCGCTCCTCCAGTTCCGCCATACGCGCCGCATCCATTCCTACCTGTTCGGCTCGTCGCTCCGCCTCTCGCCCTAACTCCCTCAACCCCGCTACCGCCAACTCGTTTTTCTCACGTAACTCGCCTGCCGCCCCATCCAACCGCTCCCACTCCATCAACGCCTTTTGCACTTTCCCCAATATCTGCAACGCGTTCTCTTCGCCTCCCTCCAATTGTCCACTTACCTCAGCCGCCAACTCCACAATTCGGCGCCCGTGGCCCGCGGCGGCATGATCCCTTTGCAACTGCTCATCCTCCCCCACTTTTAACTGGGCCGCTCCCAACTCCTTCACTTGGTGATCGATTAACTCGCGAGTCGCTCCGTCCACCCCTGCGATATTTCTTTGAAAAGTGATCATCGCTTCCTCTGCCGCGCTCTTTTCATTCCACGCCGTCCGCACTCCTCCCACCACTGCCTCTAACTTGCCAAAACCATCCACTGCCGAGCGTTGCACGCTGGGTGAGAGGAGCGTCTGATGATCATGCGGCCCATGTAAATCCACCAGCCGATCTCCCAACTCTTTCAGCACTGCCAGCGTGACCGAAGAGCCATTGAGAAACTGCCGCCCTGTCCCCGCGATTCCGATCTGCCGTTTAATCACTAGAGTTCCATCTGGATCGGGCTCCACTCCTTTTTCTTCTAACCACCCTCTAAATTTTTCCGCGCCACCCAACTCCCCTTCGACCACACACCCGTCCGCACCTGTCCGCACCAAGCCACGATCCGCCCTCTCTCCCAGTAAAAGTAAAAACGCATCCACCAAAATAGATTTTCCCGCCCCTGTTTCTCCCGTCAGAGCATTAAACCCTGCGGTTAACTCCCATTCGAGCTCCTCAACCACCGCCAAATTTTTGATCCGTAAACGCCGTAACATCTTGCCCCAGATTCTGCCACCTCCCCATTCCCACGCCATCTCCAAGCTATACCGCCCCCCTCCCAAAAAAATCCCTTCGCTCCGACCCCTCTTTTCGCGAAACTCATCCCTGCATGCCCTCACCCTCCCTCGCCCTCTCCACCTGCTGGCATGCCGACCGCACCACCGACGGCGCCACCCTCCTCCGCCAAGCCACCGACCTCGGCTTCTCCACTGTCGAGATCAGCCACAATACCCGTTTCAGCCTGTGGCCAGGAATTCTCGCCACTCACCAATCTACCCCCACATCACCTCGAATTGATGTCCTGCACAACTTCTGCCCCGTCCCAGTCGAACTCTTGCGCCCCCACCCCAATGCCTATGAGTTTTCCGACCCACGCCCTACCGCTCGCCGCCTCGCCGAACGACACTCCTTCGCCACTCTCGAAGCCGCCGCCAGCGTCGGTGCCCGCTTCGTTGTCCTCCACCTCGGCTCCGCCGGTCCCCGCCACCTCGTCGATCCCCTCGAATCCCTTGCCTTGAGTGGCCAACTCGGAACCCGCCCTTACGTTCGCAAAAAAATATCTACCATTCGCACGCTCGAAGAAGCCTTTCACAAAGCCTGGCCCCGCGTGGAAGAAATTCTCCTCCGCCTAGGCGAAAAAGCCTCATCCCTCGGCCTCCGCCTCGGCCTCGAATGCCGAGAAGATCTCCGCGAAATCCCCCCTGACGATTTCTGGGACACCCTCTTCGCCCGCCTCCCCGCCCCAACCTTCGGCTACTGGCACGATTTTGGTCATGCCGCCGCCAAACATTGGCTCGGCTTTCTCGACCACGCCCAACACCTCCGCCGCCTCGCCCCACGCATTATCGGCGTCCACCTCCACGACTACTCCCCCGAAAAAGGAGACCATCTCCCCCTCGGCCATGGCACCATCCCATTCGCCCAACTCCTTCCCCTCATCCCCCCCAACACTCACTTCTCCCTCGAACTATCTCCGGATGTGTCCGCGGACGATGTTCGTGCCAGCCTCTCATGGTGGAAACAAAACCAACCCGTACGCTCCTAAGCCGGCTTGCCCCCTGGATCCGCTTTGGCGTCACCGCCAGCGTCCTCGGCTTTCTCGCCGGCAAAATCAACTGGCCCAACCTCGCCCACCGCTTCACCTCCGCCCAACCCTACTGGCTCTCCGCCGCACTCCTCGTCACCCTCCTTTCCATCCTGCTTTGTGCCACTCGCTTCTTTTTTGTTCTTCGCCTCCAAAAAATCCATCTCTCTTACTTCCGCACTGTCCATCTCACCTTCGTCGGGTTCTTTTTCAACCTCTTCCTCATCGGCTCCACTGGCGGAGACGCTGTCCGACTCTTCTATCTTCTTCGCTGGTTCCCTCAACAAAAAGCCCGCGCCGCCCTCTGCATCCTCCTCGACCGCATCTTCGGCGTCGCCGCCCTTTTCGGACTCGCCCTTCTTTTTCTCCCTGGCACCGCCGACCGCCTCCGCGCCGATCCCACCTTCGCCCCTCTCGCCCAAGCCCTCCCCTGGCTCGGTCCTCTCGGCGCCTTCCTCCTTCTCCTTGCCTTCATCCTTCCAGGACTCCTACCCAATCTCCCTCTTCCCCAAAAACTCCCCGCCCGCTCTGTCATCCTCGATCTCCTTCACGGCCTGCGCGATACCATCCACGGTGGCTGGAACACAGTCGCCGTCGTCCTCGTCTCCCTCTGTGTTCACCTCGCCAGCTTTGCCGGCGCCACCCTTCTTGCCCACTCTCTCAATCTCCCCATCAACTACTCCCTCGCAGGCCTCATCCTTGTTCTCATCTTCACCGCCTCCGCCCTTCCCATTAGCGTCAGCGGCCACGGCGTCCGCGAAGGGGTCATGGTCTTCCTCTTCCTTCATCTTGGCCTTGGCACCGATCCAGAATCCGCCATCGCCTACTCCATCCTTATCTACGGACTCGGCCTATTCTGGAGCCTCTTCGGCGGACTCGCCTACCTCACCCTCAAATCTCCCCAGCCCGAACCATGATTCGCCACCCCCAAGCCGAACAGATCGTTCAAAAACTTGCCCAAGCCGGCCACGTCGCCGTGTACGCCGGAGGTTGCGTCCGCGATGCCCTCCTCCAACGCACCTATCCCGATGTCGACATCGCCACCTCCGCCACCCCCGACGAAGTCCAATCCCTTTTTCCCAAAGCCTCCGATCCGCAAGGCAAAGCCTTCGGCGTCATCCGCCTCCGCCTCGATGACCACATTTTTGAAATCGCCACCTTCCGCGTCGACGGGCCCTACCTCGACGGTCGTCGCCCCTCCTCCATCACTTTCACCACCGCCAAAGAAGATGCCCAACGGCGCGACTTCACCATCAACGGCATGTTTTTTGATCCCCTCAAAAATGAACTCCTCGACTACGTTCAAGGCCAAGCCGATCTCGCTACCCAACAAATCCGCGCCATCGGCGATCCCCTCTCCCGCTTTACCGAAGACCGCCTCCGCCTCTTCCGCGCTATCCGCTTCGCCGTCCAACTCGGCTTTTCCATCGAACCCACCACCTGGAAAGCCCTCTGCACTCTCGCCCCAGACTCCAAAGTCATCTCCCCCGAACGCATCCGCGATGAACTTGTTAAAATTCTCACCAGCCCAGATCCCGCCCGTGGCTTCGATCTTCTCCACCAGTCAGGCCTTCTCGCTGTCTGGATTCCCGAACTCCTCCCCATGCGCGACTGCGCCCAATCTCCCGAACACCATCCTGAAGGCGACGTCTGGGTCCATACCCGCCTCCTCCTCACCCATCTGAAAAATCCTTCCCCCGTCCTCGCCCTCTCCGCCCTCCTCCACGATATCGGAAAACCTCCTACCTCCAAAACCGATCCCGACGGCCGCATCCGATTTTTTGGCCACGAAGGTGTCGGTGCGCGCATGGCCGAAGAAATTCTCCGCCGCCTTCGCTTTCCCAACGATGAAATTAGCGCCATCACCGCTTGCATCGCCAACCACATGGCCTTCAAAGACGCCCCTAATATGCGCGTCAGCACTCTCAAGCGTCTCCTTGCCCGCCCCACTTTTTCGGAAGAACTCGAACTCCACCGAATCGACTGCTCCTCCTGCCACGGACAACTCGATATCTACAACTTTCTCACCGCCAAACTCTCCGAGTTTTCTAAAGAGGAAATTAAACCTAAACCACTCCTCACCGGTCACGACCTCCAACAACTCGGCGCCACCCCAGGCCCAAAAATGGGCAAAATCCTCCATCAACTTATGGATGAACAGCTCGAAGGTAAATTCACCGACCGCGCCAGCGCCCTCGTTCGCGCCCAAGAGCTACTAAACTAGATTCCCTCTCCGCTTATCCCACTTTTGTGGCCTTGCTCGCCCAGCGACCACGCTCCTACTGCAAACCACCGGTTCGTTTGTTCGTCGTCCTTTTCCCCTACGCGTACGCCACAAACGCTTCGTACACTTCATCAGGAATATCCAGCAACTTGTAATCGCCCGATGAAACAAAAATCAACTGCTGCTTGCCCTTTCCCAACTGATTCCCCGCGGAATCAAAGATCTGATGCTCCAAGGTGACAAACTTCCGATTGTACTCTCCCACTTTAATTTTCACGCTCACCCGCTCAAACTCTCGCGTCTCCCGCATAAACTTATGCTCGAACGACCGCGTCAAAATATAGTACGGCGTAGTTTTCAAATTAAACTTTGGCAAACAACGATTGAAAAATAATTCTCGGGTCTTTCCTACCCACATCGCGTACATCCCAAAGTAAACATTCCCCACCGAATTCGTATCCGCGTAGGTTGCGACAAACGAGTGCACAAACCACTTCCCATCAAAATGCCCGTACGGATCATGCCCATCCACCACACCCCCACTGGGAAACGGAACCACCCGCCCTGGCTCCACCCCCGCCTCACTCCCTCGAATCTCCCCCCTGGCCCCAGCCACCGCGCTCTCCAACTCCTCCACCCCCCCCACAAACTCCTGTGCTGAGCCTGGCTTAAGCAAAAGCCAAACCACATAGCCCACGGGCAGAACCGATCCCAGAATCATTCCCCACGGATTCTCTAAAAAATATCCATACGCAAAAATAACCACCGCCACACTCCCCACACAGAACATCTTCACCTGCGGTAACGCATTTCCCTGCCCCGTGTGAAACGCCCGCAACAACGCCAGTCCCGCGTATCCCACAAAAAAAGTTGCGTAAAAAATCATGAAGTACTCCAGCTCCAACTTCAGCACCACCGCCGCCACCGTGAACAATCCCGCCAGAACCAATGCAGGTAAAGGCGATCCCAATAAAGCTTCCGGCAACAGTGTTAACGGGAAGGGTCGTGCAGCCCCACCCGACTTACTTAAATACCAGCGCAACGCAATGTACCCACTATCCAACGTGGTCAAAGTCATCACACAAAGAAACACCATATAGGAACCAAAAGCCCAGGGATGCGCCGAGGCCGCCGCCCAAAAAAATCGCACGATCCCATCCTCCCCGTACGCCAGCCCATCAATCCCCTGGCGCATCGGCGCACCCCCTGTTTGCCCTGCTACCCAAAGAGCCAAACTACCATGCGCCAGCAACAGTAGAAAAAAGAGTGAGCCCCCAAACAAATAACTCACCGCCGCCGATTTGCCCTCCCGCTGAATTTGAATCGCCCGCTGCCACTGCTGTAGATCCAGCCAAGGGCCTAAGGTGAGCCCCACGCAAATCGGAATTGCATAACCCCAGAAGTTCATTCCCAGAAATGGATTTGTACCTGTCTTCATCGGTTGCCCTGTCCCTAAAGACGGTAGTTGAAAATAAATAATCCCCATCGCCACCAAAGCAATCAAGCCAAGGACTCCATGACTAAACTTGATTCGCCGGATATCAAACTCCTCCCCAAACAAAGTCGCCGCCGCCAAAATCACCAGCACCGTCAGCAGAAGGTACAGCCCCGCTGGCTCTAGCCCCAGGGGTTGCCACCCATATCGGACCAGTGCAAAGATCGTCAAGGTGATCGCCAGAATCTGATACAGGAAAAAGATCAAACGATAGGGGCGCGACCAGTTGGCAAAAAAAGATCCCAGAACGTCAGGCCCGTTACCTCCCCGATGCGCAATCAACTTGGTCAACCCGCCAAAAATCATCAATCCAAGGGCGTTGGGAATGGCAAAGGCTAGTAGGCCAAATAACCCGTACTGCAGAGAAAATTGGACGCTGAAAAACAGCCCCAACCCCCACATCCACGAAAGGGCCACCGAGACCCCCCAAAGCGCATTCATCGCAATCATTCGAAATTAAATCCTACCTTCACTCGCAGTATCGTTCCAACCCAAAAGCCCACCCCACTAACTCTTACCCCTCTCGCCCAGCGCAATCCTTTCGAAGCTTTTGGCAGGAAGTAATGCGCCCGAGCGGGCGAAGGGATTGGCCCCCAGAAAACCTGCCCCCGACCTATCCTAATTACGCCTCTGGCAGGTGGAATAACGCCCGAGCGGGCGAAGGGATTGGTCCCCAAAAAACCTGCCCCCGACCTATCCTAATTACGCCTCCGGCAGGAAGAATGACGCCCGAGCGGGCGAAGGGATTCGAACCCTCGACATCAACCTTGGCAAGGTTGCACTCTACCAACTGAGTTACGCCCGCGTTCGACTGAAATGATCTGCTTCCTGCCCTCCCAGCGCAACCCTTTTTCCCAACCCCTTAACCTTCCACCTCAATCCTCGGTCCCGCCTTCCCCGCGCAAGTTTCATGCACCCGCACCCCTTTTCGCCCTGCCCGATCTAAAGCCTCCTCAATCGCCCGCCGCGCTAACTCAGGCCGATTGCACTCCTCGCTAATATGCCCAAGAAAAAGCTCCCTCAACTCAGGTCCCGCCACCTCCTCCACTAACTTCGCCGCTGCCTTATTCGACAAATGCCCATGCCGCGCCGCAATCCTCTGCTTTACCGACCACGGCCTCTTCACCTCCGCATGCAACATCGCCTCATCATAATTCGCCTCCAACACCAGAGCCGTACACCCCTTCAACCTCTCCACCACCAATCTCGTCACAAACCCTAGATCCGAAATCACTCCAATCCTCGTCGTCCCCACCGTAACTCTCATCCCAATCGGCTCCGCCGCATCGTGCGGCACTGGAAAAGTCTCCACCGAGAAACTTCCAATCTCTAACCGAGCGCCCGCCGCAAACGCCCGCCAGTCCGCCATCGCTACCGTCGGCTCCAATGCGTCTTTTGTACCCTCACTCGCAAAGACAGGACACTTTCTCGTTTTAATAAAGGTTTTCAACCCAGCCGTATGGTCCCCGTGCTCGTGGGTTAAAATAATCCCCAGAATCTGGCTCGCCTCCGCCCCCACCTCCGCCAACCGCCCCTCCAACTGCCGTGCACTCAATCCCGCATCCACCAAGATCGCCTTCCCCTCACACTCCAAATGCAACGAGTTGCCCCGACTCCCACTTCCCAGAACGGTTAAAGTCACTTTGGCCATAACACGTTTTGCCTTTTTCCAGACAAAGCCCAATCTCTAATTCTAGTCATGTCCCTATCTCTCCAGCCCAGCCTTCGCCAAACCACCACTATCTCCCCCCA
>CAMCDO010000043.1 GCA_945873585.1 Verrucomicrobia subdivision 6 bacterium
CCAGTTCCAAGATCGGAGAATGCGCAGAGGTGACCAACCGAGTTCCAGCCAAAGGAAGTAGCTGACGGCGAGGGGAAGGGCGAACCAAGGAATGAATCCGAAAAAATCGAGAGCGATCTTAGGGGCGACGACTTGCCAGGTAGCTCCGATTCCAAAGAGGGTTGCTTGGAGTAGGTAAAAAAGATCCACAAGGAGTCCGTTGCCGGCGAAAAAAAGAAAATTCCAACCTAGGCGGCGGAGTCGGGTTAAATTCCAGGTTCGGTCAGGCCCGACAATGGTACGGGCGAGTTCAGGCAGGACCGTGCCAGCTAAGGCGGTAAGAAGCGCGCTGAGGGCGAGTCCCCCTTCTGTCTTCCATTGAGCAAAAGAATCGCAGGCCGTGTGGACCGCAGGCGAATGGTGGTAGGAAAAAAAGAGAGCAATCCCAATGGCTTGGAAGAAAAGGAAGATGCGGTAAAAGGTGCGGACTGCAAGGAGACCTGGGCGAAGAGCGTCCCAGAAAGTCCAAGGGGCGGAGAGGCGTTCAGGCCTCAAACGAGGTGCCGCAACCGCAGGTCTGCTTGGCTTTGGGATTAATAATTTTAAAGCCGGTGTGGGTCAGCTCTTCTTCGTAGTCGAGAAGGCATTCACTGAGGAGGGATGCGCTATCAGCGGCGACGAAAAGGCGGGCGCCATCCTTCTCTAATGTTTCATCCGACGGTTCGGCGCTGGCAATGCGCATCCCGTAGGAAGAGCCAGCGCACCCACCTTTTTCAATAAAGAGACGAAGACCTTGAGTTGAATCTGCGGCGGAAAGAGTTTTGATATGGAGGGCGGCACGATCGGTCAGTTGGATCATGCGAATAGGGTAAAGGAGGGGGCAGAGGGTGTCAAAAGGGGGCTAAGGTTTAAGAGTTTAAGATCCGGGGAAATCTGCGAGAAAAGAGAGATGCACGGAATGATTTTGGTTCAAGACTTAGCCTTGATCATGGCGTCCGCAGCGGTGGCGGCGGTGATTTGTCAGCGACTAAAACAGCCAGTCGTTCTGGGATATATTTTGGTTGGGGTCTTGATTGGTCCGAATACACCTCCTTTCAGTTTGGTCTCTAACGAGGATGAAATTAAGTCCTTGGCAGAGTTGGGAGTGGTCTTGTTGATGTTTTCGGTTGGGTTGCATTTTAGTTTCCGGAAGTTGAAGGAAGTGGGGGTGACGGCGGTGGTGGCGGCGGTGGTAGAAGTCGGAGCGATGTTTTTCTTAGGGGAACGGCTGGGGCGGTACTTCGGCTGGAGTGGGATGGACTCGATCTTTCTCGGAGCGATTATGTCGATTTCTTCTACGACAATTATCGCAAAGGTGCTGGAGAGCTTGGGATTTTTGCGGCAAGGCTTTGCTAAGTTGATTTTCGGGATTTTGATTGTGGAGGACATTCTCGCGATTGCTATGATGGGACTGCTGACGCGGTTGGGCACGACGGGCGAGGTGGACTTGGCTTCTTCGGGACAGGGCCTATTGAAGTTGATTCTTTTTTGCGTGGCGGTGGCGGTGGTAGGTTTCCTTGTCATTCCGCGAATCATTTCGCTAGCGGGCAAGAGCCGATCAGACGAGGTGCTCTTGATCACGGTGCTGGGTATGGTGTTTGGACTCGCTTTATGGTCGGCAAAGTTGGGCTACAGTATTGCGCTGGGATCTTTCTTGGTGGGAGCGGTTGTGGCGGAAGTGAAAGAGGTGCATCGGATTGAGCGACTGGTTGCGCCGCTACGAGACTTATTTAGCGCAATCTTTTTTACTTCCTCCGGAATGCTGATTCGGTTTGATCTTTCGCTGGAGGGAGTGGGTCAACTTGCTTTAATTTCTTTCGTCTTGATATTCGGAAAGATTGGGTGGGTTACTTTCGGAGCTTTGCTCGGTGGGTGTGATATGCGAGCGGCGTTGAGAACGGGAATGAGCCTGGCTCAAATTGGAGAGTTTTCCTTTATCATCGCTGGACTGGGGATGGCGCTGGGGTCAACGGGGTCGAGATTGTATTCCCTGGCCGTTTTGGTTTCGGCGGTGACGACGTTAACCACGCCTTACCTAATCTCGTGGTCAGGGCCGATGGCCGATTGGTTGGAACGCCGAGGGCCTCGCTGGTTTGTGGATTTCTGGGGTTGGTATCACTCGGGGTGGAAAGGTTTTCAGTCTGCTCCGCATAATCGTCGTGCTACGGCGCGTTCGATGGTGCGAAAACTTCTCGGGCAGTTGGGGTTGCAGTTAGCGTTGATGACGGCACCGATTGTCGGGGCGGCGGGTCTTTGGCAAGCCTATCGGAATCAGTTGCCAGAAATATTTCGAGTTGCTTGGTGGGGAGGGCCTCTTTTTTGGCTGGGCGGCGCTCTCTTAGCGTTACCGGTGGTGGTTGCTTTTATTCGGAAATACCATGCTTTTGGAATTCTAGTGTCTGAGATGGCGTTTCGACGGGGAGAGGGCAACGAAAGGGTGGGACCGACGCGGGCTTTGGCAACATTCCTGGTTTGTGGTATGGGTTACATCCTGCTGGGGTTTTATTTAATTTTAATTAGTAGTCCGCTTTTACCGAGCACCCACTTGGTCTTAGGGCTGGTGGGGGCGGTGGCTTTTCTGGGGTTGGGGATCCGGCGACGATTGGTTAAAATCTATTCGCAGGGTCAAGAGAGCATTCAAAAAACGTGGCAAGTGGTGCCAGATCAGCCGCCGATTCAGCTTCCAGGAAATTCCCAAGTTCGTTCTTATCGGGTTGAAAAAGATTCCCCATTGGTGGGGCAGACTTTGCACGAAATTGAGCTAAGAAAACGAAGTGGGGTAGTGGTGGTGGCGATTGAGAGGGCGGACGGGAATGTGGTTTCGCCAGGGCCGAACGAGAAGGTCGGTATGGGAGATGAGTTGTTTATTTTTGGTGGTGCGGATCAGCTGAATACGGCGGAAGAGTTCTTCAAGACTCAACAGGTCACTTCTGTATAGGGGAGCGGTGGGGCGGGCGTTTTTTTGAGCGAGCGAGTTTCGGACGGGTGCGATACCAGTGAAAGAGGAGGAGCTGGGCGAGGCCACGGTGGCGACCAAAGTGTTCTTGGGACCACTTCTCGAGTTCGGAACTGCGAAAGGGTTTTCTTTTCTTGGGAAAATAGAGTTCTCGTAAGAGGCGATCGACCCAAACATCGATGGGGAAGGCGTCCCAACGACTGTAGGCGTATAGGAGGACGCAGCGGGAGATTTTTGGGCCGACTCCTGGCAAGAGTTCGAGTTGGGCGGCAGCCTGCGGGGTGGGTAGCGATGAGGAGATTTCTAGGAGGGAGGGTTGGGTTGCGATGATTTGGGCAGTGGCGAAGAGGTGCTTGGCGCGATAGCCGAGGCCGCAGGAGCGGAGGGCGGTTTCGCCCGCGTGAGCGAGAAGGCTAGCGGATGGGAAAAGATGGTGGGGACCGCCGAAAGCCTCTCGAAGGCGGGCGTTGATCTGGCGTATTTGGATGATTTGTTTGAGGGATGAGCAGATGAAATTGGCGAGGCATTCCCAAGGGTCTTCGCGGAGGGCTCGCAGGCCAGGGTAAGCTTTTCGAGCGGTGGCAAGGGAACGGTCAGAGGCGGGGAAGGTGGCGAGAAGAGAGTGCCAAGGGAGATCGAAAGTGAAATAGTGGCAGAGCTGAGCTGGGGAGAGATTTGGATTATCCCAATGGAGAGTTTGGGCGGCGGAGGAAAGGCGAACGGGCTGGTGGGCGATCCAGCCGGAAAAAGTTCCTGGAGAAACCTCATTCCAGCAGAAGCTTTGCCCTCCGAGAAGAGTGGCGGGGCAGTCGAGAGGGCAGGGGAGATGGAGGGAGGGCATGGGCGGTGTTTAGTTTAATGGTTTATGGGAGGCAGAGAAGTGGGATGATCTGAGGAATGAAAACTTGGTGCTGTGTGATGGGATGGATATGGGTGGGAGGTGGTCTTGTTTGGGGGCAGCTAGGGGAAGAGCCTGTGCGAAAAGCGGAGGCGCTGGAGGAGGAGGTGCGTTTGGCCGCCCCTGTCGAGGAGGTGGTACGAAAAGCGGAGAAGGTGGAGCGGCCGAAAACGGACACGGGGCAAGCGATTGATCCTCAGGAGCCGATACGGGTGAAGATTGAGTCTCCGTTGGACGGACAAGTGGTGGACTGGGAGACGGTGGATGTGTTTGTGGGGGTAGAGAATTATGCATTAGGCGAGGGTGGAAATCGTTTGCATGTGATATTGGACAACGGCTCGCCGATGGAACAAGCGAGCGAGCGTAAGCCGACAATTTTGCGCAGTTTGGCTCCAGGGGCGCATTCGTTGCGGGTCTACGCGGTCAAACCGGATGGAAAGATGCTGGCGGATTTGAAGGCGAGTGATCGGATCAACTTCTATGTAAGGAGGAAAGATTTTTCGAATTTTCAGCCTTGGAACAGTCCGTACTTAACGGTGAATCTGCCTCAAGAAGGGGTGGTTTATCCTGATGGGGAAGGAAAAATCTGGCTAGATTTTCGGGCGCATAATGCGCCGTTGGCAAAAGATAAGTTTAGGGTGAAAGCACAGTTAGATGGGGTGGAGACGATTTTAAGTAAAGAGGAGTCGTATCCTTGGGGTGGCTTGGCGGAGGGAAGACACCGGTTGCTGGTGGAGCTAATTGATGAGGATGGAGATCCTGTTTCGGAGATGTTTGCACGAGTGGAGAGAACGATTGAGGTGCCGAGGATGGTGAAGGCGGTGAATCCCAATGAGGCTGATTCGGCGAATCTATGGTTAAGAAAAAAAACAAAGCCAGCGCAGTGAGGGGCTAGAGACGAATGGTTTAAGCTTTTTTGTCTTCTTGCATTTTCTGGAGTCGGAGTTGGCCGCAAGCGGCATCGATATCGTGGCCTTTTTCGCGGCGGACGGTTGCGCGAACTCCGGCGGCGAGGAGGGTTCGGCAAAAGAGGTGGATGGCTTCTTCGGTGGGTCGTTCGTAGGGTAGCCCTTCGACTTTGTTGTAGGGGATGAGGTTGACCTTGGCGTGGAGTCGTGTGGCGTGCTGGGCGAGGAGGCGGGCTTGTTCGGGACTATCGTTGATGCCTGCGAGTAGAATATACTCAAAGAAGATTAGTTTTTTACGAGCAGCGATAAAGATATCGCAGGCAGCGAGGAGGCGTTCCATGGGGTAGCGTTTATTGACGGGCATGATTTGATCGCGGACCTCATCGCTGGCGGCGTGGAGGGAGAGAGCGAGTCGGAAGGGGAAGGGGTGGTGAGCGAGCTCTTCGATTTGGGGGGCGAGACCGCTGGTGGAGATGGTGACATGGCGGGCGCCCATGCCGATATTGGCGGGGGAGATGAGGAGATCGAGGGCAGAGAGGAGATTGGGGAGATTGGCTAAGGGTTCGCCCATGCCCATGAAGACAAGATTGTCGGCTCGGCGTCCAGCGATCCGGGCGGCTTCGAGGACTTGGCCGATGATTTCGGCGGCGGTGAGATTTCGGCGCCAGCCATCGAGTCCGCTGGCGCAGAAGCGGCAACCGTAGGCACAACCGACTTGGCTGGAGACGCAGATTGTGAGGCGGGCACTGCGGGTTCCGGTTTTGCTGAGGGTGGCGGGGATGAGAACGGATTCGATGAGCGATCCATCGCCAAGTTTCCAGAGAAACTTACGGGTGGTGTCCTCGGATCCTTGGATGGTGATGGGTTCTGCGGCACGGAGTCGGAAGCGGGAAGCTAGGGAGGTGCGGAGGGGGAGGGAGAGGTCGGTCATTTCATCGTAAGAGGAGACGAAGCGCTGGAGGATCCAGGTACGAATCTGTTTTTCGCGGTAGGGCTGGTCGCGAGGGAGATCCCAGGTGGCCACGGGCTGATCGAGGAGGAGAGGTAACATTTTGATTAAGCTACCATAATGCAATATTTGACCTACGACCCCAATGGCTTTAGCGGGCACCACGGCCGAAAAGGACGGCGGGGATGGTGCGAAGGAGGATTTGGATATCGAGCCAGAAAGACCATTGGTCGATATATTCGAGATCAAGTCGAACCCAATCCGAGAAATCTTTTACGTCATTGCGACCTGAGATTTGCCAGAGGCAAGTCATCCCTGGGGTGACACTGAGTCGGCGTCGTTGGGCGTTGGCAGTCATGGCGAGGGTTTCATAGGTGGGAAGGGGGCGAGGCCCGACGAGGCTCATCTGGCCAAAAAAGACGTTGAAGAGTTGGGGGAGTTCATCGAGAGAGGTGAAGCGGAGGAAGTTTCCGACTTTGGTGACCCGAGGATCTTTTTTGATTTTAAAGACTGGGCCACTCATTTCGTTAAGGGCTTTAAGTTCGGCGTGCAGCATTTCTGCATTACTGACCATGGTACGAAACTTGTACATGGTGAAAGGGTCGCCATGACGACCACTGCGTTGTTGAAGGAAAAGAGCGGGCCCAGTGGATTCAAGTCGGATGGCAATCCAGATGATGGCAAATACGGGGGAAAGGAGTAGGAGAAGAAAAAGACTGCAAAGGCGATCGAAGAGAATTTTCGCGATGGCCTGCCAAGTCCCGCCTCGAGAAGAGCGGAAGACAAGGAGGTTACGGTTCATGATATCCTCGAAGTGGGCTCGGGCGATTTGGTTGCCTACGAAATCAGTGCTTAGCCAAGCTTCCACCCCTTCTTCTTCACAGGCTTGAATGGCTTTGACGGACCAAGGGAGGTTGCTGGGCTCGACTTCAAAAAGAACAATGCCGGCTGATTCCCGGTGGAGAATTTCAATGAAATCTTCGATTGAGTTTTGTTTGGGATGGAGGAGGTGGGCGACGCGAACGGCGGTGGCCGAATCGGCAAAGAGATTGGACCAGCGTTCAGCACTGGTTTCGGAATCGGAGATGAGGATGAGGTTGGCGGAGTATTCACCTGCCTGGCGGCGCGATTGGTTGAGGCGACGGAATAATTCTTCTCGCAAAAAGAGGATGAAAGAATAGATAGGGATGAAGAGGATAAAGACGACGCGGCTGGGGCTTTCCTTTAAAAAAAAGATTAAGGAGACAGCTACGAGGAAAAGGACAAGAGAGACCTCCATCATTGAGCTGAAGACACCGCCGCGTTTTCGAACAGAGAAGTGGCGATAGATGCCGCGCCTTTCGAGAATGATAGGGGCAAGGAGGCCCATGAGAATGGCGTATGGCAAATAGACAGAAATTTGTCCGATTTCGCGACTTTCCAACGGAGCAAAACGAGGCAGAAACTGGACCCGGATCAGGTAAGCGAGGAGCATGGCACTCGTAGCACAGAGGCCATCGATGATTTGCAGCCCAAGGCGAGTGGTGCGGAGATCGCGAAAGATCATTGGGTCCTACTTTGCACGATGGACGAGAGCACGCCAAGAGGTAGAAAGGTGGTGAGCGGCGTCGGAAGCGAGGACGGTTGGACCGCCAGAATGCGCGAGTTGATCGGAGGCGAGGCCGTGCCAGGAAACGGCAAGGCGTGCGGCATCGTAGGGAGAATAGCCTGAGGCGATAAGACCCGTGAGGAGACCAGCGAGAAGGTCGCCCATACCTGCGGTGGCTTGGGCGGGTCCCCCTGAACCATTGAAGCTGAAAGGGTGTGAGGATGTGGCGATGAGAGTGTGGGCTCCTTTGGCAAGGAGTAGAGTGGAGGGGAATTTTCTCAGCCATTCTTGAGCGGCCTCGGCGCGATCAGTGATGGGATGGCCAAGGAGTTGGGCCAGCTCTCCTGCGTGAGGGGTAAGCAGAAGAGGGCAGGTGGCAGTGGCGAGGAGAGCGGGATGGGTGGCAATGATTTCGAGTGCGCCGGCATCGAGGACAAGGGGAATTTTGGCGATGGGGAGAAGTTGAGTAAGAAAGTTTTTTAGAGCGGGAGAGGGGGGCAGGCCTGGCCCGACAAGGGCAGCGGAGGCACGGTGGAGAAAGATTTCTGGATTTGGAAAGGAGCCAGTTTTGATGGGTGCGAGGAGCAGTTCGGGCAGATGGGGAGAAAGGGGGGTAGCGACGGTGCGATCGGTAAAAAGGCGGACAAATCCTGCACCTGAGCGAAGAGCACCCGACGAGGCGAGATTGGCTGCTCCTGGATATTGGGCCGAGCCTGCCCAAAGGTGGACGGTACCAGCGGAATACTTGTGGAGAGAGGCGGAGCGAGAGCGAATTATTTTCCAAGCTTCTTGCGGGAGAAAGAGATCGGCAGCGAGTTTTGGGGAGGGGGTGCCGAAATCGATAGGGACCCCTCGTAGTTGGCCGACGGCAGGAAGAGCGGAATCGCGGACGCAACCCGTTTTAACTGAGCCGAGAGCGAGAGTGAGATCAGCGGGAAAGACTGAACCGGGGACGGCGCCGGTGGTGGGATGGAGGCCCGAGGGAAGATCGATGGCAACATAGAGGTCGGCTGCGCGTTTTTCTTGAGCGACCCAAGTAAGAATTGCCCCTTCGGCGGGACGGGGTGGAGGAATGGAGCCAAGTCCGAGGAGTCCATCGATAACCAGTCGAGGTCCTTGGGTCTGGAGAAAGCGGGATGGTTTGGCGGGCCAGACGATGGCTTTTTTCCAGAGTTTGGGTTTGATCCGAGAGTCAGGATGGAGACGCCGACCGACGGGGCGGGAGAGGAGGTATTCGACGGACCAACCGAGGTCTTTGAGTTCGAGGCCGAGAAGGACAGCATCGTCTCCGTTATGGCCCGGGCCGACGAGGATGAGGGCGACGCCGGGCGGTGGAAGAAAAGGCGTGAGTGCAGGGAGTGCTCCCGCGATGGCTTGGCGCATGAGATCTTTGATGCGGGCACCCGCTTGGATGCTTTTTTCTTCCCAAGTGCGGGCGAGGTCGGGAGGGAGAATGATCATGGGCCAAGAAGGATGACGGTGGCGGCGGAGTGAGTGCGGGTATGGGTGAGGGTGACAAGAGAGCGGGTGATGCCTCGGGTTTGGGCAAGGGTAGCACCAGCGTGATGGAAGCGGAGAAAAGGTTCTCCGGTTGAGTGGCGACCGATTTCCAATCCGAGCCAAGGCAAGAATTGGCCGATGCCTGTGCCGAAAGCTTTGGAGGTGGCCTCCTTAGCGGCGAAGCGGGCGGCGAGGTGAGTGGCAGGCCGTGCTTGGGTGCGGGCGTAGGCGATTTCGTCGGGAAGAAAAATACGTTCAAGAAACCGATCGCCGAAGCGCTGGAGGGAGTCTTCGATGCGGTCGATTTCGACTAGATCCATACCGAGGCCGAGGATTCTTTCGGGGTTCATTTTTTTCTGATGGCTTGGAGGAAGTCGCGGACGCTTTGTTCAAGGCCTACTTTGATAGCGTGGGTGACGAGAGAGTGACCGATGTTGAGAGTATGGAGGTGTGGGAGGGAGAGGAGGTCGGGAAGATTGGAGAGGCGAAGGCCGTGGCCGGCGTTGACTTGGATTTTTAACTCATGGGCCTTGAGCGCAGCTTCCCGCAGCTTTGTGAAAGCGGAGGGGCGTTGAGTTGGATCCGCGTCGGCGTAACGACCGGTGTGTAGTTCGATGACCGGGGCTTGGAGGGTGGCGGCAGCATCGATTTGGCGGGGGTCGGGATCGAGGAAAAGGCTGACAAGAATATTGGCCTGATTGAGTTTTTGAATCATGGGGCGGAGAGAGTTGATTTTGGCGACGGCGTCGAGGCCTCCTTCAGTGGTGACTTCGGCACGGTTTTCGGGGACGAAGCAAACTTCGGCGGGTTGGAGGCGAAGGGCGAAGTCGAGCATGGCGGGGGTGGCGGCCATTTCGAGGTTGAGCTTTTCGCGGCATTCTTGGCCGAGTCGAAGAACATCGTCGTCTTGGATGTGGCGGCGATCTTCGCGGAGGTGGACAGTGATGGAGTGAGCACCGGCAGCGAGACAGGTGCGAGCTAAGGATACGGGATCGGGTTCGGGCACGACTCCTGGAATGGGGACGCGGTACCGGGCCTGCCGGAGAGTGGCGAGGTGATCGATATTGACACCTAAGCGGATCACGGAGAAAGGATATCCTAAGGAGGGTGGAAAGTTGAGCTTTTTAAGACGAGGAAAGAAGAGTTAGAGATTAGTAGGAAGGCTTGTTCGTTCGGCTGTAGACGGTGTTATCGGCTCGGATGCCATTATAGCCGTAACCGTCGGAGTGAGCATTGGTGGCGTCCCAAGCCAAGGTGAGACGGCGGAACGGAATTTCAAATGTGCTATTTCGAATATAAATGGTGGCGGTTCCAGGGGCGGCCTCCTCGTCGGAAGAAAAAGGGAGGTACTCATAGCTGTTGGTGTATTTCCGGTAGTAGCTGTCTTTGCTGTGCAGATCGGCTGGGCAAGCGAGAACCTTGGAGGTCAGTCCGTAGGGACCGAGGGCTCCGAGAAGGTTGGTGGCTCCCTCGTTGGTAAAAATCTGTTCACCCCATGGATTATTGATACAGGGAAATTTGTTTCCGTTGTCGGGGACGTAAAGCCAGACGGCGGTACCGATTTGGCGGAGGTTGGATTGGCAGGCGGTGGTTTCTGCCTTGGCTCGCACTCTTTGCAGGGAGGGGAAAATCATTCCTGCCAGCATAGCGATGATCGTGATCACGGTGAGAAGCTCAACAAGGGTAAATCCATTCTGGCAATGGATGGGGCGGGGAACGGGATTATCCTCCCTTCTGAGTTGTACGTCTCTCCACGTAGCCTTGATAGCGCTGGGATCTTTGTTCAGGGCTCATTTTTCGCATGGCACGAGAGAAGCCTTCGCCGCTTCGTTCAGCTCGGGAAGGGTCGTTCATAATTTCTTGCCTCTTTTTGTCGCGCTCCTCTTCGGTGAGTGTCGACCATTCGCGATATTGACGAACCGATTCTTGAGCTGATTTGAGGGCATCGGCTTGTTCGGAGGATGGCAGGGCTGCGATTCTGGATTCGAGGCGGGTGAGGAGGGCATCGGGCGTGAGGGAGTTAGTTTCTCTCCAGCTTAGATTTCCACGATTGGAATTGCTGGTGGCGGGAGGGCCGCCCGGTCCGTCCCGTTCAGAGCGTGCGGGAAGGATGTAGGCAATTTGGCAAACGCCGCCAGCGCTCTTGGCTAGCGCTGGAATGGAGGATTGGACGGGGCCTGATTTTGCGGAGTTTTTTAAGTTGGGGTTCCATGTTTCGGGGAGGAGGAGACGAATCTCGGTGGCTTGCGCGGCACTTTCTAAGGAGGGGACGAGTTGAAGGGGTGGGATGGTTGAAATTTTCCACTTCTGCTGACGAGGATCACGGTCGGTGGGCAGATCGTCCATTCCTGCACGGAAGAGCCAGGGAGTGCGGTATTCGATGGTGCGAATTCCTGAGTTTTCAGGAAGGTTGGGCAGAGCGGCGAGCAGGGTTTTTAAAGAGGAGGAATCGGGAGCGAGAAGAAAAGCGAGGCGACCGCGGGATTCGGCAGAGGCTTGGAGGGCGTCGAGGGCTTCGGTGACTGGGACGCGGCGGACATGGATAGTGATCGGTTTAGTGAGATCGAGATCGGTGATGACTTTAAGTCCAGACTGTTGGGTGAAAGAGCGCAGGACGGTGGCGAGGGGTTTCTTTTCGAAATCAAGGGTAATGGTTCCCCACCAACTGGATATCCAGAGTCCGAGCCAGATCAAGGCTAGGAGTCCCACAAAGGAGAAGAGGAACTTGGATCGATTCATTGGTAACTTTAGCGAGAGTACATCATGAATAAGGGTATGAAAAGGGGTGTGTGGAACCAGAGAGGAGGTAAAAAGTTGTTCGCAACGATGGCACAGAGGTGAAAGGAGGGGATTGCGTATGCTTGTCGGGTTTTCATAGGTTTGAGGACTATGTCGGAAACTAATTCGGCACCTTCGGTGCTATCGAAGCAGATGCTTTTGGAGATTGGAGGTTGGCGGGCGATGCAGGAAGGTCGCTCCCTTTGGGAGGCTGGGAAAGTGATGTCGGTGGAGTGGGCGGATCCGGTACTAGGGGGAGTGGTGCAGGCGGGAACGGGGACAGTGAATGCGCGATTGAAATTGGGTGCACGGTTAGCGGATGTGGAGAACTTCTGTAGCTGTCGGCAGGCGAGGGAGTATGGAACGGTGTGTCCGCATGTGATTGCACTGAGTTTGAAATATTTGGAGAAAAATGGGAAGCCGGCGACAGGGCCAGTTCATCGACCGAATGGGGCGGTCTCGGGCCCAGTGGCGGCCGCAGCACGGGCGATGGCTCCAAGATTTCCTCGGGTCTTGGGTCAATTAGCGGGGAAAGGTTCGAAGCCCATGTCCTTGGAGGTTCATCTACCGCTGGATTTGGGTAAGGCGTGGAAGGCAGGGAAGATTCCTTTGACGGTGGAGGCCTCGGTGGATGGAGGTCCAACGAAGAGTTTGGATGCGGTGCCGGTAGAGAAGGTGGAGCCTTACATTGTGGATGAAGCGGACGCGACGCTCTTGGCGATGTTAGAAAAGATGGAGGGGGCTTCGGTGCATGGGGAGGCCGAGTTAACCGCAGCGGATCGAGATCTTTTTTTCCCCGCGCTCTTAGGGCATCCGCGAGTTTTTGCGGGGAGACGAAAACACCTTTTAGTGAAGCGAGCGGTGGAGGGCACACGGTTGAAGGCGGAGTTGGATGCCGATGGCATTTTGCATTTAGAGCTGTTCGCGGCCCCAGAGGGCCCGGCGGAGAGTGAGCTATTGGAGTGTGCCGATGGGCGGTGGAGGTTGGCGGGGGAGAATCTAGAACTCTTGGACAGTTTGCCCCATAGTTATGATGGATTGCGGCACGGACCGAGGTCGGTGGCTCGTGAAGGCTTGGCTCTTTTTCTTCAGAGGGAGATGCCGAATTTGGAAAGGCATGTGCGAGTGGAAGCGGGAGAGAAGCTTCGTGGGCTGCAGTTCGAGACGATGGTGCCGAAGATCAAGGTGGAGTTGGACGGTTTGCTTTCGGGGGTGAGTTGTCAATTGGAGGCGCTTTACGGGAAAGAGATTCATATTTTGACAGGAATGCCTGGGCAGAACGAAGGCATGGACGCCTGGGTGCCTGATGGAAAAGATGTGGGGCGATATCGGGTGCGGGGTCGGGCGATGGAGCGAACGGCGCAGAGGGAGTTGCTGGCGGCAGGATTTCTTCCAGGGCAACGAGCAGCGGAAAGATACACCTTGGCTGGTGAGGGGAAGGTGGGGGCCTTCTTGGCGAACATTTTGCCCCGTTGGAAAAAGAAGTGGGAGGTAACGGTGACTCCGAGGATGGAAGCCTTACTGGGTCGATGTGATTATATTGCGCCGGAAGTAACCTTGCGGGACACGGGGGGATCGTGGCTTTCGGTGGAAGTTGATTTTCGCTCGGGGAACGGAAACGATGCCTTGACCCCATCGGAGGTGCAGAGGCTTCTGCAGACGGGGTTGAGTCATCATCGGTTAGCGGGAGGGAGAATTGCGCTGGTGCCGACGGAGGACGTGGCGGAATTCACGGAGGTGTTACGAGATTGCCAAGTGAAGAACGACGGCACGCGATATAGGTTAGAAAAAAAGTTTCGTGGGTATTTCGGAGAAGCGATTCGGGGGACGGGGTGGATGGT
>CAMCDO010000044.1 GCA_945873585.1 Verrucomicrobia subdivision 6 bacterium
TCCGCTCGCGGAAACCGCCGGGGTGGCGAAAGCGACGAACCCCAGACGCACCAACTCCGCCCGTTGCCATGTTCTCAGTGCCTCCCACTTTTTACTGGGAGATCCCGCCTGACTCCCCAACTTTTTCCACTCGATTTTGTATTTTCCCACCCCCTTTTCCATCAGCAGATCGCTCGGATTTTTCGAGCCTGCGATTAAAATCTCATTTTGCGCCAGCACATCCCGACTCCCTGGGGAAAATTCGAGAAAAGCGTCCCAAGCCCGCTCGGGAGTTGGAAGCTGGGAGCGGAGCTTCACGTCGGGCCCTCCTTTTCTTCAGACGAGAAGGTGAGCTCGGCGCAGGAGTGCACGCTCCTGCGGTTGGAGAGGACGCCAGCGCCCCTTACCCAACTCGTCCAGCAGTGGCCGGAGGGCCGCTCGAAAAGTCGCTTCACTCATTTTCGCCACCTCCAACGTCGCCGCCATTTCCTCCATACTTTTCTGCGCAGGTTTGGTTAAGATCGGCGGTTGCGGAGCTTGCTTCCGCCAACTGCGAGCTAAGGCGTAGCCCGCTAATAATCCTCCAATGTGTGCGCTGTGCCCGATAAAGGAGAGTGCTGGAATAAACATTAAAATCAGACTGAGGACGATAAAGGAACCAACCGCCTTACTCGCCCGTACTGGAAAAGGAAAGGGAAAGATAAAGAGACGGGCGTCTGGGAAATAAATCGCAAAAGCAGCCACCACCGCTAGAACTGCCCCGCTCGCTCCGACAATTTCCTGGGAATCCGCCTGCCACCCCTGCCAAGTGCCCCCTGCCATCCACCAACCTTGCCCTAGAAAAGCTGCCGCCGCCGCCAGTCCACCAAAAATGTAGAGAATAAAAAATCGACTCGAGCCCAAACGAGATTCCACAGGTTTTCCGAAAATCCAAAGGGTCATCATATTAAAAAGAATGTGCGTCACCCAAAATCCCACAGGAGGAGCGTGCAACCACATATAGGTAAACGGTTCCCACCAAGCCCCTGCCAAAAGATAGGCCGGAGAAAGGGCCAGCATTTGCCGCAGAATCGAGTCGGAGGACGGGTGGCCATAAGTAAACAAAACGTCGGCCACCGCCACTGCAACGTTCCCAATTATAATCGCCCGCGTGACCGGAGCTGGTTTTTTCACAAGTGCGGATGCGGAGAGCGCCGCTTCGCTTTCGAGCGCAAACGGAAAACATTATTCCAAGTCTTGCGTAAAGCCATCGTGCGGCTCATGTATTTTTGTTCCAAGCTTACCGCGCCTTGACGAATCGAGGCCAAAGCCCCTTTCACGCTGAAGTCGTTCATCTCTAAAACAGTACAGGCTGTTCCAATCGCCTCCACATGGTGCGCATCGCTTCCTGCGGTCATCGCTAAATCCCGTTTTTCCGCATAATCATAAGCGCGCTGATTGGCCCTTTTAAAAGTGACCGCTGCGTTAAAAACCTCGATCGCCTCCAATTCGAGCTTATCGCGAATCGACTCTCGGATTCCCGCACGAAAATTATCGTAGGGATGGGGGGGCACCGCCAAACCACCCCCCGAATGAATTAATCCCATCGCCTCCGCAGGTCCAATCCCCTTCAGATCAGGCAAGCGAACGCCTAAGGCCAGTAGATGCCCTGCCGAGGTTGTAATCTCCTGCCCAGGCAAAATAAGAAACCCATCCACGGGTTGCCCATCCTCTCGCATGAGTCCAGTCGATAGAAAATAATCCACACAGGCACAAGTATTGTGATCCGTAATCGCAAAACCGTGCAGGCCCCTTTCCTTGGCCACCTGAACCATTTCTTCGGGTTCACTCACACCATCAGCCGAAAAGCGGGAGTGGCAGTGGAGATCAATTCGGTAATTCATCCCTCAATCCTTTCAGAGTCCCGACCCTTTTTCCACCGTTTCAATTTGGACATAGGTGCGTGAGGCCGAGACATCCGTCCCTGGGGTCAGTCGGGCCACTTTCATCTCCCCAATCACCACTGTGTCCTCCGCCTCGATAATACTGTTAAAGGTGAATCGCTTAATCGCTTCCCCTTTTCCATTTAAGCCATCGGCCCGAATCATCGTCTTGTATGTTTTACTAATCCAATAGCGTACTTTGGCATAGTTACTCTCCACCGGAGGAGTTACCTCATACACCCAACAATCTAACATCATCACGGAATCTTCCCCCTTGGGTTGGGGATCGGGCCACCGCAAGAAATCAATTCCCAAGTCTTCATAGGCCAGATCAGTCCCCGCCACCGACTTGGTTTTTTCCAATCCCGTGACCACTTCCCAATTCGAGCTATCCTTACTCCTCTTCTGTATCAGGCTGCCCTCAGGCGCAAATCGTACCCGAATCTGCAAGGGACGATCCTGGAACTCAAATTGGAGCAACCGATCCTTCGTACGCACCAAAATGGGTATCTTTTTTTCTCCGCTTTGCACCTGCCCCTTGAGTCGCAAATCTTTCATCACCAAAGTCCGCCAAAGGAAGTGCTGCATCTGCTGCGGTGTCGGTGTCATCTCCTCTTCGGAGGCCGACCTCTCTCCCCCGCCTTTTGCGGAGACCGTTTTTCGATTTTGAGCCCACCCACCAGACAAAAAGCAGACAAAAAGGAGTGCGTAAACAACTTGGCGTACCATTTTTACTAATTTAGCCTCAGCCCCTTGATCTCCCAAGTTTATTCGCTGGATCTCAGGCTCTTTCGACTCATCAACCGAGGCATCAACCATCCATTCATCGATCAGTTTTTCAATCTCCTCGCAGATGGACGATTTTGGACCCCCATCCTCGTCCTCCTCGCCATACTCCTTCTTCTCCGCGGAGGACAACGGGTCAAATCCTGGGTCCTCTTCACCGCCATCGGAATCACTATCGGGGATCCCCTCATCTGCAATCCGTTGAAGCATTTTTTCGATCGACCTCGCCCCTTTCAGGCCGTCGAAGGGGTTCGCGATGTCAGCCCAGGTCCTGCTGACCACCCTTGGCAACCCAGCGTCCGTATTTCTGGTATACCCGAAGTCGACGTCGCCCACGGTCGATCCTTTCCCTCCGCTCATGTAGCCAACGCCACCGCCGCCGCCTTCAGCGCTAGCCTCATTTGGGGAAGCGCCCTCCGCTGGCCTTGGATTCTTGTCGGACTCGCCGCACTTGGACGCATCTACACCGGAGACCACTATCCCAGCGATGTTCTCGCCTCCATTCCAATCTCCATCGGCTACACTTGGCTCCTCGCTCACGGACTCAACCAACTCTGGGCAAAAATAGGCCCGCGCTTCTTTCCCAATTCTTTCGCTCGGCTTCCCTCTCTCTTTCCCCCTCAATAACCTTCTATGGCCTCCGATCTTTCTCTCATCATCCCATTTTATAACGAGGAGGAAAATGTCTCCGCCGTTCTTGCCGAAGCTCGGGCCGCCGTCCCTGGCGTGGAAATTATCGCGGTCAACGACGGTAGCCGCGATCGCACCGGCTCGCTTCTCGATCAAGAACCTGGGATTCGCGTTCTTCACTTTCCAAAGAACCTCGGCCAAGGCCCTGCTCTCTACGCAGGATTACTCGCCGCCACCCGACCCCACGCCGCCATGATGGACGGCGACGGCCAAAACGATCCAGCTGATCTCCCCGCCCTCCTCGAACTTCTCCGCTCAAACCGTGCCGACTTCGCCTGCGGCATCCGCACCCCTCGGATGGATTCCTGGCAAAAAAAAGTCGCCTCCAAAATCGCCAACGCTATCCGTCGCGCCTTTCTCATGGACGGCGCCCACGACACCGGCTGTTCGCTAAAAATTATCCGCCGCCACGATGTTCGTTTCCTCGTTCCCTTCAAAGGGATGCACCGCTATCTCCCCGCCCTCCTCGGATCTGCCGGACTTCGTCTCGGCGAACTTCCCGTTCGCCATCGCCCCCGCCGGGCCGGCATCTCCAAGTACACTATCGCCGGCCGCGCTTGGGTCGGAATTCAAGATCTCATCGGCGTAGGTTGGTTGATTCGCCGACGCGTTGCTTGGCCCCTTGGGTTTCCACGGGACTAGATTTTCGCCCTCTCGCCATCACTTACTTTGGGCACTCTCTTGTGAAATTGGTTTGGGTTTAAGTTCGAATCTCTTATTCTCCGTCTTTATGGCGCAGCCCGTTTTCCCTATCGCTCTCTGCGCTCTGCTCCTCGTCTCCGCTTGCTCCCCGCCTCCCAAGATCTCTCGGCAAACCCATCCTCTTCCCGCAGGAGTCGATACCGCCAGAAGCGAGGTCGGACGTTCTGGAGGTGTCTTTATCGATTCCTCTCCTGGCGAACCCTCCACCTTCAACCCTCTCGTCTCCGAGGATGCCACCTCAGGCGGCTTCATCGGGCTCTTTCTCGATTCCCTCGTCCACAACAACGCTGTCACCCAAGAAGTTGAACCCGGACTCGCCGCTCGCTGGGACATCGCCCCCGATAATCGAACCTTCACCTTTCACCTGCGCCCTGGCGTTCTCTGGTCCGACGGTCACCCCTTCTCTGCCGATGACGTCCTCTTCACCTTTCAAGCCATCTATGATCCCCGCTTCCCCAACCGCGCCGCCTTCGATCTCTCCGTCGATGGCCAAAAGTTTAAAGTTGAAAAGATCGACGACCTCACCGTCCGCCTAACCACCCCGCAGATCTACGCCCCCTTTCTTGAAACAGTCGGCGGGGTCGGTCTCCTTCCCAAACATGAACTCGAGCCCGCCTTCCGCGACGGAACTCTCCTTAAATCCTGGAACGTTAGCGTCGCCCAAAAAGAACCCCAACGCCTCCTCGCCACCGGCGCCTTTCGCCTCCGCTCCTATCAACCCGCCGAACGCATCGTCTTCGAGGCCAACCCACACTATTGGCGCGCCGACGCCCAAGGCGTTCGCCTTCCCTACGTCGACTTTCTCGTCACCAAACTGGTCAAAGACGCCAATGCCAGCACTCTCGCCTTTGCCACCGGCCAAACCGATGCCGAGGGCCTCTCCCCAGATAATGTCGCTTGGATCGATCGCTATGCCTCCCGCTACGGTTTTTCCGTTTTCAATCGCGGCCCCTCTCCCAACACCGGTTTTATCTGGTTCAACCAAAACCCAGGCCACGACACCGCAGGAAAACCTTTCGTCACTCCCTATAAACTCGCCTGGTTTACCGACCGCCGCTTTCGGCAAGCCATCTCCCATGGCATCGACCGCCAAGGTCTCGTCCGCGGAGTCCTCTTCGGTCGCGGTCAGCCCCTCTGGGGGCCCGAAACCCCCGCCAACAAAAAATGGTACAATCCCAACGTCACCCAATACCCCTACGACCCCGCCCGCTCCCGTGCCCTTCTCGCCGAGGCTGGCTTTCAGATCGGCCCCGACCAGAAACTTCACGACCGCCACGGCAACCTTGTGGAATTCACCCTCAACTCCAATCAGGAAAACCAGCTCCGCGTCAATATGGCCACTGCCTTCAAAGAAAATATGCGGGACCTCGGCATTACCGTGAATCTCTCCTTCCTCGACTTCGGAACCTTAGTCGGAAAAATTCAAGACTCCTACGACTACGAGGCGGGCATGCTCGGCCTTACCGGTGGCGGTGACCCCGCGGGTGGCATCTCCGTCTTCTCCTCCAAAGGCCGCCTTCATCAGTGGTATCCCAACCAAAAAACTCCCGCCACCTCTTGGGAAGCCCGCATCGATCAACTTATGTCCGATCAACTCCACACCCTCGACTACCCTACACGAAAGAAATACTTCGATGAGGTCCAGAAAATCATGAGCGACGAAACCCCCTACATCTATCTCGTCACCGCCAACGCCTATGTCGGCCTCAAAGATCGCTGGAAAAATATTCGCATCCCGCCGCTCGGTTCGCTCGTCTGGAATCTCGACGAACTCTGGACCCCACTCCTCACCCCATGATCCCTTTCATTCTTCGCCGCCTCACTACCCTCGTGCCCATGCTCCTCGCAGTCACTCTGCTCGTCTTTATTTTGATGAGTCTAGCCCCAGGCGATTTTCTGACTCCCGTCAAAGCCCAACGCGATATTAATCCTGCCCTCATTGCCGAACTCCAAAAATCATTCGGCCTCGATCGCCCTTGGTACCAGCAGTACGCCCTCTGGCTAGGAAATGTCCTCCATCTCGATTTCGGATACTCCTGGACCTACAAAGTCCCCGTCGCCCAACTCATCGCCCAGCGTGCTCCCGCCACCATTCTTCTCTCAATCACCTCCCTTCTTCTCGCCTGGACCCTCGCCATTCCCCTCGCCGTCCTCGCCGCCGCCCGCCCCGGCGGCTGGATCGATCGCCTTACCTCCGCCGCCGCCTACTTCGCTTTAGCCATCCCCGAATTCTTCCTCGCCCTCCTTGCCGTCTGGATGGCCGCACGTACTGGCTGGTTTCCTATCGGCGGTCTCACCTCCCTCGATCACGACTTTCTTTCACCCGCCTCTCAGTTTCTCGACATCGCCCATCACTTAATCCTGCCCACCTTAGTCCTTGGTCTTGGAGGAGTCGCCGGCACCCTTCGCGTTCTCCGAGCCAACGTGCTCGACGTCCTGCAAGCCGAATACATTACCGCCGCCAGAGCCAAAGGCCTGTCCGAAAAAGTCGTTCTCTTTCGCCACGTTCTCCGCAACGCCCTTAACCCCCTTCTTAGTACTATCGGCTACGCCTTCGCGGGTCTACTCAGCGGCTCGCTCCTAGTCGAAAATGTCATGAACTATCCAGGCCTCGGACGCCTCGTTTATGAAGCCTTCATCCGCGAAGATCAGTTCGTCGTTCTTGGCTCTGTCGTCGTCGCCTGCTCCCTTCTCATCGTCGGCAATCTTCTTTCTGACCTCGCCCTCGCCTGGTCCGATCCCCGAGTACGTTATGGCCGCTGATCTCCTACGGTCTCTTCTTCGTCGTCCCGCAGGGATGATCTCCGCCTGCCTTCTACTCCTTCTTTACGGAGCCGCTCTCTTCGCCCCCTTTCTATCTCCCACCATCCCTTCCGCCCAAGACCTGAGTCGTACCTACCATCCTCCCACCGCTTTAGTTTGGCAAAACGGCCAACTCAGCGTCCGACTCTACCGCCTCGTTGATCCCTCGACCGCCACCTACGAACCCCTCGCCGATCAAGCCACTCCCCTACACTGGTTTTCCCATGGCCCTGCCTATAAGTTTTTTTGGCTCATCCCCTCCACTCGCCATCTCTTCACCGTCTCCTCACCCGCCACTATTTATCTTCTCGGTAGTGATGCCACCGGTCGCGATGTCTTCACCCGCCTTCTCTACGGAGCGGGCATTTCTCTTAGTATCGGTCTCATCGGCGTCGCTCTCACCAGTTTCCTCGGTCTGACCATCGGTGGCCTCGCTGGATACCTCGGGGGTTGGCCCGACACTCTGGCCATGCGCCTCACAGAGTTCCTCATGGCCGTCCCCGGCCTCTACCTTCTTCTCGCTCTCCGCGCCGCCCTCTCCTCCCGGTTTCCTTCCGACGCCACTTTCCTCCTCATCGTCGTCATTCTCTCCGCCCTCGGTTGGGCAGGAACCGCCCGCGTCGTTCGTGGACTTGTCCTTTCCCTTCGCGAACGCCCTTTTATTCTCGCCGCCAATGTCATCGGTCAACGCCCTTGGACTATTCTTTTCCGCCACCTTCTGCCCAACACCTTCAGCTACCTCATCGTCGCCGCCACCCTCAGCGTTCCTGGCTACATTCTCGGCGAAGCCGCCCTCAGCTTTCTCGGCCTTGGCATCCAAGAACCCTCTTCCTCCTGGGGACTCATGCTCGGCCAAGCCCAAGACATTAAAATCTTCATGCTCAACTTCTGGTGGCTCCTTACCCCAGGCCTAGCCATCATCCTTACCGTGATCGCTTTCAACCTTCTTGGGGATGCCCTTCGCGATGCCGTCGACCCACGATTCCGGCTCCCTGGAAAATGAAACCCAAAAACCCTTAACCCCTTCCTCATGCCCATCCCCTCCAAACCCCTCCTCGATGTTCGCCACCTTCGCGTAGAGTTTTCTTCTGGCGCAAAATCAGTTGTCGCCGTGCAAGACCTCTCCTTCTCCATCCAACCAGGAGAAACCGTCGCCGTGGTCGGAGAAAGTGGTTCTGGCAAAACCACCGCCGCCCTCGCACTCACCCGCCTTACTCCACCCCCTCCCGCCTGCCACCTCAGCGGTCAAGTCCTCTGGCAGGATGGCACCGATCTCCTCTCATGCTCAGACTCCACCCTCCGCCAAGCTCGAGGAGGAAAACTCGCCTATATTTTTCAAGAGCCCTCCACCTCACTCAACCCCGTCTTCTCCATCGGTTTTCAAATCGCCGAAGCCCTCCGCCTCCATCAACCCAAACTTCCTAGCACCTCCACCGAAGTCACTCGTCTCCTCAAACTCGTCGGCATCCGCGATCCCGAACTCCGTTCTCGCGATTATCCCCACCAACTTTCGGGCGGAATGCAGCAACGCGCCATGATCGCCATGGCCCTCGCCTGCCAACCCAAACTTCTCGTCGCCGACGAACCCACCACCGCTCTCGATGTCACCATCCAAGCCCAAATTCTCGATCTCCTTCGCGATCTCCGCAATCAACTCGGCATGTCCGTCCTCCTCATCACCCACAACTTCGGCATCGTCGCCAATTTCGCGGATCGAGTTCTGGTTATGCTCGAAGGAAAACTCGTCGAGCAAGGCCCCGTTAAAGAAATTCTCCGCTCCCCTCAGCACCCCTACACCCGTGCCCTTCTCGACTGCATTCCCCGTCTCGGCCAAAAAACAAAACGCCTCGCCTCCATCGACCGTGCCACCCTCGCCACCCAATAAAACCCTTCCCGAATTCCATGACTCCCCTCCTCCAAATCTCCAATCTCTCCGTCCACTTTCCCGTCAAATCTGGATTCCTTCAGCGTCAGACTGGTGTGGTCAAAGCCCTCGACGATGTTTCCCTCAAAATCGAAAAAGGTTGCACCCTCGGCCTCGTCGGCGAAAGCGGTTCGGGCAAGACCACCCTCGGCCGCACCATCGTCCGCCTCGTCGATCCCACCGCCGGCTCCGTTTCCTACCAAGGCCAAACTATCAGTACCCTCCGAGCTTCCGAACTCCGCCCCTACCGAAAAAAAATTCAGATGGTTTTCCAAGATCCCTACAACTCCCTCAATCCCCGCCTCCGCATCGGCACCATTCTTGCCGAACCTCTCGAAATTCATTTTCCCAAGATGTCTCCTTCCGATCGGGCAACCCGAGTGGCAGAACTCTTAGAACTTGTCGGCCTTGACCCTGCCCACGCTCGCCGCTTCCCCCACGAATTTAGCGGAGGCCAACGCCAGCGCATCGGCATTGCTCGCGCCCTCGCCGTCGAACCAGAGTTCATCATCTGCGACGAACCGGTCAGCGCACTTGATGTCTCTGTTCAAGCCCAAATCGTCAACCTTTTGATGGACCTCCAAGAAAAACTTAACCTCACCTACCTTTTCATTGCCCACGATCTCGCCGTCGTTGAACACGTCAGCGATCAGATCGCGGTTCTCGAACACGGTAAGCTCGTCGAAGAAGGCCCCTCCGAACTCATCACCACCCATCCCACCCATCCCTACACCCAGCGCCTCCTCGCCTCCATCCCCTCCCTCCAGTAGCCCAACCCCTCTTCCCATCCTTTGGGTTTAGAGGTCATTCTCCTTGTCTAACCTCAAACTCAACCGAAACGGACCACCAATGTACGCTCTGGAACTTAATCGCCTCCCCAGCTCCTTCATCAATCTTCCCTCCGCCGTAATCGAAACTATTGGCCAAGCTCCAAAACTTCAGATTTACTCCCCGCATCTTCGCCCCCTGCGCCTCCTTCAAAAACTTCACCGAGGCCGAATTCGTAAACTTATCCTTCGCACCTCTTCGCCCTTCCAACTTCGGATTGGAAAAAGGCTTCTCGTCACCAGCGACAATAGGAACATCCCCGCAATCTATCGCTCCGTTCCCCGACTCAAGATCCGCGCAGGTCCTGCCTTTGGCACCGGCGAACACGCCACCACCCACCTCTGCCTACGCTATCTAACCAAGTTTCTCACTTCACCTCGAAGCTCTCGCACTACCCCGAAAGTCCTCGATCTGGGCTGCGGTTCAGGAATTCTTGCTCTCGCTTGCGCTCGCCTCGGCGCCCATGCCGAAGGATGGGATAACGACTCCTCGGCCATTCAAGAAGCCCAGAGAAACCGTCAGCTCAACCGCCTCGCACCCCGCACCCACTTCCGCGTGGCCGACGCTCTTCGTAGCGCCCTTCCCCCTGCCCATCTGATTCTGGCAAACCTCTACGATTCCCTCCTGCTTCATCTCTTACCCCGTCTCGAGAAGCATCGTAAGGCAGGCACGGGCTTAATTCTCTCAGGCATCTTGTCGGGACAGGAAAAACAGATTCTCCGCACAGCTCACAAACTCGGTTGGAAACTCCAGCACCGTGGTCGCCTCGGTCGCTGGTTCTGTCTGCAGTTTTGCGCTTAGTCCCTTCCAATCCAACCCAACCCACCCACCCGCTTAGTCTTCTTTTCCTGTTCCTCCACGAATCTCGAGCGAAGGTGCCTGCTGAAAAGTAGGGCTACCTCGATTATCCGAAACTTTATTTTGGATTAATCCAACCGCTTCTGTCGCTGCTTTGATTTTTGCTACCTTGGCAATTTCCATAAAAGATTCCCGCTCCATCTTCTGCGAAACCCAAAATACCGTTCCCGCGGCCGAAACCAAAAGCCCAATCACAACAAAACAGAACAGCTTTATCTTGAACTCAGTTCCCGCCCGATCCCACCACTCATCCAAGTGGTGCCGCCAAGCATACCCCCTCTTATATTTTGCAGCCTTTGTCACTTTAGGTATATATTTCTGATCAACATGCTTTTATGTCTGCCACATGTTCGCCACAAATCAAGACCCCACACCCACTTTTCTTCCGCTCGTCCCTGAACAAGTTTTGGGTTACTCTCTACATACGGGCCTGTGGCGAAACTGGCAGACGCGACAGACTTAGGATCTGTTGGGGTAACCCATGGAGGTTCAAGTCCTCTCAGGCCCACTTTATTCCCCTTTGTTCACGACTCATTTTCCTATGACAGGGGAAGGTCTTGGGACGTCTCTGTTTTCAGTCGATTCTTTCTCTTAATGATGCTGGGTTTCCCAAAATCGATCCGCTGGGTTGTGCTCGGAGCTCTTCTGCTCCTCGCCCCATCCCTCCCACTTCATGCCATGGACGAAGAAACCACAAAAACCATCGCCGCCCTTCAAGCCCAGATGCAGCTCTTGATGGACGAGGTCAAAAAACTAAAAACTCAACAATCTACCCCACCCACCACTGCCCGTCTTCGCCCACCGACCGAAGAGACCGCGAAACCACAAACAGCAGCGCCTTCCATTTCCCCTCATCCCGTTGGCTACACCCCGTTTTTGCCTGAAGATTCCCAGAGAACTCCTGCAAAGCCAGCGCTCTCCTCCGAAACGCGAGAGCAAACCTCAATGGAGCAAGTTATCGATGGAACCACTGAGTTTGCTCCAAAATCAGAACAGGAGGGACTGAAAAATCTCCCCATGATCGATGTATCAGATAAAGGTCTCATTTTTCGGTCTCAAGACAATGAACACATGATTCGGTTAGGAGGACTACTACAGCTCGACGACCGTCAATTTGTCGACGCAGGAGAAACCGATATGTCGAAGTTCCTCATTCGTCGAGCCCGGCCTTATGCATCAGGCTACTTCTATGATGATTGGGAGTACCGCTTTGCTCCTGAATTCGCACTGGCTGCACCCAATGCCACCGCTTACCAAGCGACCATTGCGGATGCGTTTATCAATTATGATACAATCGATGAACTACAAGTTCAGGTCGGTAAGTTTACCGTTCCGGTAGGGCTTGAAACTCTTACCCCAGCCGCGTTTCTCCCATTCTCAGAGCGATCTTTAACCTCTAATCTAATTCCAAACCGAGATATCGGGGTAATGATTCATGGTTCTCTTTTTTCAGACAAACTGTCCTGGGCCGCGATGGTCGGTGCAGGGGCGAGAAATGACACCGTGCAGACTGGGATCGATAATGGCACTGGTCCAGTCGGTTACTTTCGACTTTATGCACAACCCTTTCGCGAAGAGATGGAAGTTCCTGAAGAGCTTCGCGGGTTGCACCTAGGTGTTGGAGGGAGCATTGGCTGGCAAACTCAAAACAACGCGATTAGCTCAAGCAACCTTTTTCAGAATTATAGCACCGATGGGGGAAACACATTTCTCTCCTTTCCAAACGGCCTTGGAGTGCAAGGAGAGGTGTGGCGAGTCAGCCCCCAGATGTACTATAACTACGGTCCTTTTGAGTGCTGGGCAGAATTTACGGTCGAGCAGCAGGGGGTGACCACGGCTGGAATAGATGGCTCCTCAGGTGGTGGATTTACAAATTACCAAACCACCGCTTGGGATATCGTGGTTGACTGGGTGATTACAGGCGAGCGCGCGACTTTAGGAGGGGTTGTGCCAGAAAAACCATTGAACTTTGAAACTGGAGACATTGGCGCTTGGCAAATTGCTCTTCGTTACGACGGCCTTGCTGCTGGGGCCAATATGTTTCGACCAGTGAACCAAGGGGGCTTAGGAATCTCTCAGACCGAGAATGCAACTGGAGTGAACGGAGCGTCCTTGGGCCTCAACTGGTACCCCAATCGCATCATCCGAATCGGCCTCACTGTGGAATATCAAGCCTATACGGGGGGTGGTGCGCAAGGCACTGTTGTCGAAAATAATGAGCTGGGCTTTATCACCCGCCTTCAACTTCTCTACTGATTGCACCCTTACTTCTCAGCTTGCGCCCTCTTCTCCTCCCGCTCCTCACTTTCCCCGCCAAAACGATGGTCCCGATAGAGCGTGATCGAAATATCCTTATTCTGCCGAATACACTCTTTGATCGCTTCAGGATCCTTTTCACACCAAAGCATCGTCTTCCAACTCGTCAGATGTTTCGGCTTATG
>CAMCDO010000045.1 GCA_945873585.1 Verrucomicrobia subdivision 6 bacterium
CCCCAGCCGATAAATATCCTTAAACTCATTCGCCTCCGTTTCGGCCGTTCCCGTCATCCCGCCCAGCTTCTCATACAACCGAAAATAATTCTGAATCGTAATCGTCGCTAAGGTCTGCGTTTCCCGATCAATCTGAACTCCCTCCTTCGCCTCCACCGCCTGATGCAGACCATCACTCCAACGCCGGCCAGGCATCAAACGCCCCGTGTACTCATCCACAATCATCACCTTGTTTTCCTGCACCACGTAGTGCACGTCCTTCTCGAAAACACAGTAGGCCCGCAAAAGTTGACTGATGTTATGGATCCGTTGACTCGCATCCTCATATTCCGCCTGTGCCACTTGCTTCTCTTTTAACTTCTCCTCTTCGCTCAATGCCCGATTCGTCTCGATATCGTGATTCTTCGTAATCAGATCAGGCACCAAAAAGAAATTAGGATCGTTCGGATTGAGGAAGGTCCGACCCATTTCCGATAAGTCCGCCTCGCTATTTCTCTCATCAATTGAGAAATACATCTCCTCTTTGGTCTTATAAAGTTCCGTTCGCCTCGTGTCCTGATACATCTCCAACTCCGCATCATCAATCGCTCGGCGCATCGCAGGATCTTCCTGGAACTTCAAGAGCAGCTTATTCCGCGGAGAACCTAACTTCACCCGATAGAGCAACCGCCCTGCCCCAGGCAGATCTCCCGCCTCCCCCTTGGCCTTCGCTTGATTCGCCCAATCCGTGCACAATCCATTTTGCTTTCGTACTAACCCATCAATCACCGACTTGTATTTATCAAACTGATGCGTCGAAATGGTCACTGGACCAGAAATAATTAGCGGCGTCCGCGCCTCATCAATCAGAATGCTGTCCACCTCGTCAATAATCGCAAAGAAGTGACCCCGCTGAACCTGATCCTCAGGAGTCGTCGCCATTCCATTGTCCCGCAAATAATCAAAGCCGAACTCCGAACACGTCCCATAGGTAATATCACAGGAGTACTGCCCCCGCCGCTCCGTTTGGGTCTGACCATGCTGAAGACATCCCACCGTCAACCCCAACTCCCGGTAGACCTCTCCCATCCACTCTGCATCCCGCGCCGCCAAATAATCATTCACCGTCACCACATGCACCCCTTTACCCGCCAAAGCATTCAAATAGGTCGGCAAAGTCGCCACCAAAGTTTTGCCTTCGCCCGTAGCCATCTCCGCGATCCGACCCGAGTGCAATACGATCCCGCCGATCAACTGCACATCAAAGGGAACCATCTCCCATTTCATCTCCTGCCCACGCACCCGAATAATTCTCTTCTCCTCCGTTAACCTCCGGCACAACGCCACCACCGTAGCAAAAGCTTCGGGCAAAAGTTGATCCAAGGTCTCTCCCTTTGCCAAGCGCTCACGAAAGAGCGGCGTCTTGGCTCGGAGTTGCTCAATCGAGAGATTGCCCAGCGCTTCTCCCTGCCTTTTTGCCTCTTCGACAAGCGGAAGCAGACGCTTCACCTCCCGCTGGTTCTGCGTCCCTAAGATTTTCTTGATGACCCATCCAATCATGAACTTTCCACTCTACCCAAACCCCTCGTCGATTCCAAGCCCCTCATCCTCGCCACGTCCGCCCCCTCATCTTACCGATGCATTGGGCATCGATTTCTGTAAGCTTATTCCATGAAACTTCTTCTCGGTCACAGTCCTGACGCTGACGATGCCTTCATGTTCTATGCCATGGCAAAGAACCTGGTAAATCTACGTGGACACGAATTCACCCATGTTCTGCAAGACATCGAGACTCTCAACCGCCGTTGCCAAGCAGGCGAACTAGATATCTCCGCCGTCTCCTTTCACGCCTACACCAAGATCGCCGACCACTATGCTCTCATGCCCTGCGGGGCCAGCTTCGGTGATGGCTACGGTCCATGCCTAGTCGCCAAGAAAAAGATCGATCGTGAAGCGATGAAGAAGATGCGCATTGGCATCCCTGGGCTTCTGACCAGCGCTTATCTCACTCTCCAACTCTACCTCGGTTTACCCCACGGCTCCTTTACCGCCATCAATCTTCCGTTCGATAAGATCCAAGAAGAAATTCTAGCAGGCCACATCGATGCAGGCTTGATTATCCACGAAGGCCAACTCACCTATCAGGAGGAAGGATTCTTTCTCTGCGCAGACCTCGGCACTTGGTGGGCCCAAGACACAGGGGGACTACCCCTTCCCCTCGGAGGTAACGTCGTGCGGCGTTCTCTTGGCGAGCAAGTCATCGCCGATACCACCCAAACCCTAAAGGAAAGTGTTCGTTACGCCTTAGACCACCGCCAGGCGGGAGTTCGCCATGCCCTCCCACTCAGTCGAGGGATGGACGAACAGCGTACTGATAAGTTTATCGGAATGTACGTTAACGATCTCACCTTAGATTTCGGCCCCCGAGGCCGTGCAGGACTGAAAGAGTTCTTCGGTCGCGCCCACCAGTCAGGCCTGATCCCCCACATCCCCACCTTGGGGTCGTAGGTCCAAATTTAAAAGTACCCTTTCAAAGCCTTGTGCATCAACCACTTCTGTGTGGTATTAGATCTTATAAGTTGCTAATTACCAGTTCTTTGCGAGGCAACTTTTTGAAAATTGGGTCGTAGGCATCTCTCCTTGCCTACTATATTTATAATGGTATGGTATGTGGTATGGCAGTTATGACTTACAGAAAAACCTTCGCTTTGGACAAAGAAACCTCTCGGCGATTGAAAACCCTATCCTCGGCTTGGAATATTTCCCAAGCGGAAGTCGTCCGCCGTGCCGTAGGGCAAGCGGCCAAATCACCTTCCCTCCAATTCAAAAATCCCGCTCAAATCCTCAAAGAGCTTCATGACCATGGCCAAGGTCTCACGCTTGAAGCCGCCAATTCATACCTCTCGGAGGTCACCCGGGATCGTGAAGCTTGGCGCAGCTCGTGATCTGCCTCGATACGAATTACCTCATCCGATCCCTAGTTCAAGGGAGTCACGAAGTTGGCGAAATCCTCGCTTGGGTCGAACAAGGTCAACTTCTCACCACCTCAGCAATCTGCTGGTACGAGTTTCTTGGCGGACCCGTCTCCTCCAACCAGACTGAAGGGGTCCGATCTCTTCTCCACCAGATTATTCCCTTCACCGAAAAAGAAAGCGCGGAGGCCGCCCGCCTTTTTCACCTGATAGGAAGATCCCGCAAACTGCGAGTCGATTGCATGATCGCGGGAACCGCTCTTCTCCACGAAGCTCACCTGGCTACTGCGAATCGCAAAGATTTTACCCCCTTCCTTACCCACGGACTCAAACTCGCCTAGCTACCCGCTTGTCTTCCCCACCTTGGGGTCATAGATCGTTGTCTTTCTTCTAGCCGTCTACCGCAAAACCACGCCCCGCTCCGATGTCTTAAGGAATTCGATCAGCTCCTTCACCTCCTCTGTCTTCGCCCCCTTCTCCGATAAATACTCCCGCGCTTGGGACAGATTGTACTTAGGATTGAGTAATACCTTCAGCGCCTCTTTCAATCCACGAATCGAATCCTCCGAAAACCCTTTCCGCTGAAGCCCCGTCAGATTGACCGCACGGGTAACCGCAGGATTCCCATCCGCAATCATGTAGGGCAACACGTCCTGCACCACCTTGGTGCATCCCCCAATCATCGCGTGCCGCCCAATCCGACAAAACTGGTGCACCGCTGACAAACCCCCAACCACCGCAAAATCCCCCACCACCACATGGCCCGCTAAAGTTCCATTATTCGAAAAGATGCAATCGTTCCCCACCACGCAATTATGAGCGACATGAGCGTACGCCAAGAAATGATTGCGACTCCCAATCACCGTTTTCTCTCCAGGACTCGTCCCACGGTTCACCGTAACAAATTCCCTAAAGTTATTTTCATCCCCCACCTGCAACAGTGTTGGCTCTGCCGTATACTTCAGATCCTGCGTACGGCCACCGATCGAGCAAAACGGATGGAAGATATTCTTGGAGCCAAAGATACTCGGTCCCTCCAAATTCACGTGACTGCGTAAAACACACCCCTCCCCTAACTCCACCCCAGCCCCCACTACACAGAACGGTCCAATCTCCACCGAGGCCGCCACCTTGGCTTTCGCATGCACCACGGAAGAAGAATGAAACGCCACGCTGGTCGCCTCCTCAGCGATCGATGATCGCAAACATCAGCTCCGCTTCCGAAACCACTTCCCCATTCACCAAACACTGCCCCGCAGCTTTACCAATCTTACCTCGTGATTTGGTCAATTCCACATGCATGGTCAAAACGTCCCCTGGCATCACTGGCTTGCGAAATTTAGCTTTATCCACGCTCATGAAATATCCCAATTTCCCCGCATTCTCCGTATTCCGTAATAAAAGGATGCTGGCTACCTGCGCCATCGCCTCGATCTGCAACACCCCAGGCATAATCGGGTGATCAGGAAAGTGCCCTTGGAAATAAGGTTCGTTGATCGTCACCAGCTTCATCCCCACCGCTTTAGTTGCCCCTTCAAACCGTAGAATCCTGTCAACCATCAGAAAAGGATAACGGTGAGGCAGAATCTTCATCACCTCGTTCGTATCCATCGATCTCTCGCCCACTGGAATATTTTCCACCGGCATCAGCGCGGACTGGTAGGCACGGTATGCCTTGTAGAGGGCTTTAGCGAAAAGTAGGTTCAGCCCGTGACTGGTTTTCGACGCCAAAATATGCGCACGAATAGGCACGGGGAACAAAGCCAAATCCCCCATGATGTCCAAAATCTTGTGCCGAACGAATTCGTCCGGATAGCGGAGCGGTTCTTTACTCATGACCGACTCGCCACGAATCACGATGGCGTTTTCCAAACTCCCACCCTTAATTAGCCCCTTCGCCAAAAGAGGTTCCACTTCTTCGTAAAAAACAAAGGTTCGCGCCCGACCAATCTCCTTCGCGTAATTTTCAGCACCCACCTCAATGCTCAAATACTGGGTATGGTAAGGAGTATGATTGGCGTTGGTACAGGAAACCTTGAAACCATCGTGGGGTAAGGCCGCCATGTAGCCTCCATCAGGAGTCGTCACCCAAACTGGCTCGCGAATCTCGAAAACAGTTCGAGGAGCTTCCAACTCTTTTCGACCCGCCTTGGCCAGCATCTCCAAGAAAGGAGCGGCACTCCCATCGCCAATCGGAGGTTCGTTCGCATCCAATTCAATCAGTGCGTTATCAATCTCCAACCCGCGCAGCGCCGAGAGAAGATGCTCCACCGTGCTCACTTTGACACTGCCTTCAGCCAAGGTCGTCGCACGCTCCACTTGCTTCACTTTCTCTAAAAAGGCGGGAATCGTCGGTTGATCCGCCAAATCCATTCTGCGGAACTGGTACCCCGACCCCGCTAGGGCAGGTTTCACCGTCAAGCGGACCTTGGCCCCGCTGTGCAGGGAGGTTCCCGTCATGCTCGCCTCATTCTCTACGGTGGATTCACGTGGAGTTGCCATTCCACTTTCTACACATTTTTTCGCCTTGAGTCATCCCCCTTATCTCCCCCATTTCATCCCTCGGCCTTCCTCTGCTAGGATACCCCCTTGAGCCAACCTGTTCAGGATGAGGGGATTCTGTTTCATCTTCGCCGCCAAGGGGAAACCAGCTTCCTCGCCGTCTGGCTCACCCGCCAGCACGGAGTCGTTCGTACCCTCGCCCGTGGTGCTGCCAAACCAGGAAGTCCCCTCAAAGGGCACCTCGATCTTTTTCACGAATGCGAGATTTCTTGGGACCGCGCCCGCCGAGGTCACCTGCACCATCTCAAAGAAGCACGCCTTAGGGAAACTCACGCCGGACTCCGCCAATCGTATTCGCGCCTTCTTGCCGCCACCTACTTCTCTCAAACTATCGAGCACCTCGCAGAACCCGACGCCGATCTCGGTTCCCTTCATTCCCTTCTCCAATCCGCCCTTACTTGGCTCGATAACAAAGATCCCCACGCCCTACTCGTAGAAAGATTCGAACGAGCAGTCCTGAAAACTCTTGGCACCAACCAGCCAAATCGTACTGCCCGCTCTCTTCTTGACGACCTCTCCCACCGTCGCCCCAAGTCTCACGCCGCCCTCATGAAAATAGTCTCCGCTTTCTCTGGATAAGCTAGATCCATAGCTTCCCCTTCTTGCCCTGACTCAGCCCTTCTGCCAGCGTCCACTCTGTGATTTACACACCCACTCTTCCCTTTTTTTTCTACAAAAACGGTCCCAGCTCCCCTTAACCTCATGAAATCAGATCTCCCTGCTCCTCATCTCGAAACCTGTATCCTGAGTCGACCCGAACTTCTCGCTCCAGTTCGCGCGATGTTGGAAGAACTTGCTGCACGCATCGGTTTCGACGAAACTGCCTGTGGTCATCTCGCTCTGGCCATCGATGAGGCCCTGACCAATATCATCCGCCACGGCTACAACAATAACCCCGACCAACATATCTGGATTTCCGCTTGGGAACTATCCGACCCTACTGGATTGCGCATTCAGATCGACGATCTCGCTCCTCAGGTCGAAGTTTCACAGCTCAAAGGGCGCGACCTCGATGATATACGCCCAGGCGGTCTCGGGGTTCATCTCATTCATTCCCTGATGGATCTTGTCCAGTTCTCCAAGCGCCCCGGAGGGGGCATGCGACTGATCGTCGAGAAGTACCAGCCCGCCAAAATCACCTCTCCTTTGTAACCAAGTTAAGCCCCCCAAAGACAACCCCAACCTACTATTCATCTCGCGACCCACCCCTACTTTCTTTAAGGTTTTCTATGTCCCGCGCCACCGAACTCATCGTCGATATCGAAACTCTCACCGACGGCTTTCTTCTTCGTCCGCATGGGGATGTCGATATGGCCCGCTCCCCTGCTTTCCGAGCTAAACTCACCGAAGCACTGAAGAATGTCCCCGCGCGTCTCGTAGTCGATCTGGCCTTAGTTCCCTATATGGACTCTTGCGGTCTCGCGACTCTCATCGAAGCACTGCAAATCACTCGCGCCCAAAAGATCAAGTTCATCGTTTGCAATCTTTCCGCCCGAGTGCGCAGTGTTTTTGAACTATCCCGCTTGACCACAGTCCTGACCGTCGTCGATAACCACGAGCAAGCCCTCCTAGCCTAGCCCAACATTACCTTCCAATCTTGGAAGGTCTTACAGTTTAGATTGGATATCAGCTCCCTCCACTCTTGAGCGTCGCCAGCAGTTCATCCAATGAGACAGTAACGATGGTCGAGGCCAAATCACTGACCGCAAAAGGTAAAATTAATTCCCGCCCATGCACCATCGAACCACAGCTATAAACCACATTCGGAACATACCCCTCCCGCTCCGCCCCTTCCGGCGACAGGAGGGGCTCTCGCAAACGCCCAATTACCCGACTGGGGTCATCAAGATCCAAGAGGGCCGCCCCAATACAATATTTCCGCATCGGGCCAACCCCATGAGTGATGACCAACCAACCATCTTCAGTCTCAATCGGGGATCCACAATTTCCAATCTTTACCGATTCCCACATAGCTGCAGGTCGCAAAATAAGCTGAGGATCCGCCCAATAATAAGGGCTGTCAGAATACATCAGAAACAGATTTTCATCGTCATACCGAGAGAGCATGGCGTAGCGACCACCAATCCGCCGCGGAAAGAGTGCCATTCCCTTATTCTGCACCCTGCCCCCATTTAAAGTCAGAATCCGAAAATTGAGAAAATCCAAGGTCTCAATAAACTGAGGTAAAATCGCCCTACCGTTGTACGCAGTATAGGTTGCGTAATACATGACCGATCCATCGTCCTCCGTAAAACGAACGAAACGCGCGTCCTCAATTCCGTTCGTCTCGTTCGGAGATACTGGAAAGATGATCCGTTCACTTAAAGCCAAGGTTTCGGGAAAATGCAGTTCATAATTAGAATCCGCTAGCCATTGAATACATTCCAAGGTGCGTTTCAAATCGCGGGTCTCCGGTTTCGTTTCCTGCCGAACCACCCTGAGCATTTTTGTTAAATCGACCAGCGTGAAAGTCTCCCCTAACGGGGTCATGACTGCGTCGGCATAGGCATTATCAAATCCCATTTCCGCCAACTTAATGCTGAAACGCCTCTTTTTATAACTAGGATTCGCCACGATTTCAGGCGCCGTCACATAATCAGAAATAGGATCCATCGTAATCTCCCCTGAAGGCGAAATTAGTCCCGTACGAAACTCGATCGACGAGATATGTCCTTCGCCCGTCGCACGCAAACTCATGAGGAATCGTACCGCCCCTTGGGCTACCCCACTCTGATCAGGATGGACAACGATCGATGGGTTAAAAATCGCTGCCGACTCCAGAGCGTACTCCCCGGAAAAAAGTGCCCCAAGGAGTAGCTTTCTTTTTTCCGAAAGCGGTCGCTGAGTGAAAACATGTCCCTCTACTCGCTTAAAGTTTGCCAAAAGGAGTGTTCCCAGGTCGCGATGACGAGATTCAAAGTCGTTCCAAACCTTAGCTAATTCCTTTGCTACCTCCTCTTCAGTTAAGGCGAGAACTCTCCCTAGGGTCGTGGTTATTCGGTGCACCTCAGATGGAATAAAGGGCCGCAGGAGCACTCTTCTGCTTTGTGGGACGATAGACAATGCGTGGCGACGTAAGCGCATGGTGTTCATGAGGTGGGACTCGGAGGACGAGTAATTAATTGCTCTGCGTAGTTCATTTCTGCCAAAGAAAGATGAAAGGCCAAAGAGGACTCCGCCCCCTGATTCTCATTCACCCGATCGGCATGTAGCCCGTCGCTACAACCACCCGTTCCTGAGTCATACAAGGCCAAGCCAAGATCGTTTCGCCCCAAAAACCACTCGAACGCTCTTCGCGCCTCTTTTGTCCACTGAGGGTCTTGGGTCGCCCGAAAAGCTTCATGGCAGGCGGAAACCATAGCCTGAGCTTCCACTGGTTGCTGATCAAAATCCGCCCGTGCCCCATCCTTCTCATAGAAACCATTCGAACCAATCGGCCGAAAACACCCAGCCTGTGTTTTCTGAATCGATACCAACCAACGCAACGAAGCTAATCCCACTTGCAGAGCATCTCCGCACGGCATCCACTGCCCGCTTAGAATGAGCGCTTGGCAAAGCCGCGCATTTTCATACGTCACCCTCGATTCGAACCAAGGCCACTCCTTCGATTGGCAATCTCGCCAACGTTGCATCAGCTTTTCCGTCAGAACTGCTCGAATCGCCTTGGTTTTTTGGTCGTCAGGAAAAGTACGCAAATATTCATGAATCCCCAAAAGAGCGAAACTCCAGGCTCGCGGGGAAGAAAAGGTTTCTACGATGGGTAGCCCCGCCTCGAATAATCGAGCTGCCAATCGCCGATGGCCTTGATGCTTGGAACGTCCAACGCCTGAGCCTAAGGCCCACAAGGCACGCCCTTGACTATCCTCACTCCCACAAGGCTCTAACCATTCCCTCCCGTGGCTCATGAAATTGCGGAACCGACTTTGGTCAGTATCCCAAGCTGCACTCAAAAATGCTAAATACCTCGTCGCCAACTGCTCCAAGACTCCCTCAGGCGCTGGATCCCCAAGCTCTTCCAGAACATGACAAAGAATAAACGCTCTGGCGTTGTCGTCCGTACAGTAACCTTGGCTAAAGTTTGGCACCGTGAAGGTCGCATGCTGAAAAATACCCGTGCCATCGCTCATATGGATCAGATGATCCAACCGACTTGGCGGCAAGTCATAAGGCCGATGATCAAGAGTCCACCCCTCAAAAGCCGCCCGCGGGTTGGCTTTACGATCGGCTCGGGCGCGCTGAAATGACTCCAGATAACGCTCTCCTACCGCAGGCCAAATCATCTCCCGGCCCAGAGCATAGGCGTTACGGCGCATCTTGTTCAGATGGGCAGGATCGTCCAGCAGGGCACAGACACTTTTGGCAATTGCCCCAGAATCTCGAAACGGCACGAGCATCCCCCGCCCTTCCGCCAACAGCTCCTGCGCATGCCAATACGGAGTAGAAACCACCGCTTTGCCCGCGCCGAAAACATAGGCCAACGTGCCCGAGGTGATCTGGCTCTCCTCGAGATAAGGTGTCAGATAAATATCCGTCGCCCCAATAAACTCCTGCAACTCCTCAAGCTCAAGGAAGCGATTATAGAAAATAATATGCTCCTTCACCCCGCGATCCTCCGCCAATCGCTCCAAGCTTAAGCGATAACTCTCCCCCTCTTGTGCCAATAGATGGGGGTGCGTCACCCCTAACACCAGATAGACCACCTCGGGATGCTGCTGGACGATCTTGGGCAGCGCCTCAATCACATGCTCAATTCCTTTACCCGGCCCGATCAAACCAAATGTGAATAAAACTTTTCGGCCCTCGACCCCCAATCGCGCCTTAAATAAATCTGAATCGAGAAACTTCGTATTTGGAATTCCGTGCGGAATGATATCCACTTTCTTCATCGAGACCCCATATACCTCTTCGAGTATCCTTGCCCCCTTACGTGCCATTACGATCAATCGGTCACTCCGCTTAATTAGCTCCTGCATCACTTCGCGCTGGGCATTATTCGGTTTCGTTAAGACGGTGTGCAACGTAGTCACGACCGGCATTCGCACCTCTTTTAACAAGGCTAAGAGATGACTTCCCGCCGCTCCTCCATAGATTCCAAATTCATGCTGCACACTTAAAACATCCGCATTGTGAAAGTTGAGAAAATCGGCCGCACGCCGATAAGAATCTAGCTTCTTCTCCGCCATTTGAAACCGTACCCGAGGAGGGTAGGCATAGCCTTCCGCCCGATCATTAACTGCCCCGACGTAACAGTCCGATCCCAAAGCAGCGCCCGCCACCGCTTCGCATAAATCACTCGTAAACGTCGCAATCCCACAAAGCCTCGGCAAATAGTCCCCTAAAAATGCAATACTCTGGGGTACCACCGAAATTGCCTGACCAGCTTTTCCTTTTGCGCCTGCCTTCAGCTTTGTTTTTCCTACTGTTTTAGAAAGCTTATTAAACCGCCCAGATCCATTCAACAGGCTTCTCTCTGTCTCTTTACTCTTTTTAGACTGAGTCGACTGCCTTCGCCCCTTTTTTACCCCAGAATAACTCATCATTATAGGATACCTGAGAACTCGCTGGAGTCCGCCTAAATAGAAAGCCCGTCAAATCGGCGAGCCCAGCAATCCAGCGATGAAATCGTTCGCGATTCCTAGTTCAAACAACTACAGGGATGCCACCCACGGGAGCATCGACCCATTTACCATGTTCCCGAATCAAATCCTGCAACCGCTCCACCGCTTCCGCCTCAGGAATGTTAAATTTTACTGGCGTCCGACCGACGTAGAGATTGATTTTTCCAGGCGCTCCTCCTACATAGCCAAAATCCGCATCCGCCATCTCCCCGGGTCCATTGACGATACATCCCATCACTGCAATTTTCACCCCCTTCAGATGCTGTGTTCCCGCCTTAATCTTGGCCGTCGTACTTTGCAGATCAAAAAGAGTCCGCCCACAGGACGGACAAGCCACATAGTCGGTTTTAAAAATCCGACTTCCCGCCGCCTGTAAAATATTAAACCCCAATCGCAAACAAGCTCCTGGCGCTGGCTCACCCCTAACCAGAATCGCATCCCCAATTCCGTCACAAAGCAAAGCCCCAAGATGAATCGAAGCCCGAATGAGCCCACTCAGCCCACCCTCCGAAGCGTCAGGCTTCAAAGTGTCCTTTAAAAGAATCGGGTGCCTTGCCGGAATTCTCGCTGCCAGCATCCGCGTGGCTGAAACAAGATTCAAATCGAGACCATCCTTAACCGCCACAACCACCGCCTCGTTCATCGCCTCCAAAGCCGCGATCTCCGCATCGTTACGCGGATCTACTTCCACCACCGAAGTTTTTTCGTAGACCAACTCAGGCGCCAAATCCCCCAACTGCGCCAAACGCGGACGCAAAGCCTCCTCCACCTTAGCCGAGACAAAAACCCTCGGCGGTTCCTCCCCTCCCATGGTTACACCAGATCGCACCACCCTCGAACTCGCCCGCTTTGTAAAACTAAACGGGTCATAGGAAAGGCTAGTCGCCGCATCGAAACTCCCCTGAGCTCTCTCTTCCAAGTATTTTACTAAAGCCCGCCCCACGGGAATCTCGTGGATACTATCCTCTGTCAAACTCACTCGAATGGTATCGCCAAGACCATCCAGCAGGAGCGAGCCAATGCCTATCGCACTCTTAATCCTCCCATCCTCTCCGTCCCCCGCCTCCGTCACCCCAAGATGCAAAGGATAATTCCAATCTGCCCCCTCTTTCTCCAGCGCTACGGTCAGGAGACGGTACGCCTCAATCATAACCTTTGGATTGGATGACTTCATCGAGAAGAGGAAATTGTGAAAATTTAGCCTTCTCGCGATTCGCGCAAACTCCAGCGCACTCTCCACCATCCCGTGTGGAGAATCCCCATAGCGATTCATAATTCTATCCGAAAGGGAGCCGTGATTCGTCCCGATCCGAATCGCGATCTTTCTCTCGGCGCAGATTTTTACCAAAGGGGTAAAGGTCTCCTCAATTCGGCCCAACTCCTCCGCGTACTGCTCATCGGTATACTCCCGTATTGCGAACTTTTTCTTATCGGCAAAGTTCCCAGGATTAATCCGAACTTTTTCGACCCACTGAGCCGCTTCCAGAGCCGCATCTGGCTTGAAATGAATATCAGCAACGATCGGTACATCACATCCAGCGGCCATCAGCTCCTTTTTTATTTTCTGAAGATTAGCCGCATCCTTAATCGTCGGTGCCGTAATTCTTACGATCTCACATCCCACTTTCACCAGTTCAAGGGTCTGCTTGACCGAAGCCGCCGTATCCATCGTGTCCGAGGTAATCATACTCTGAAC
>CAMCDO010000046.1 GCA_945873585.1 Verrucomicrobia subdivision 6 bacterium
AGGGCAGCGGCGTTGAGGGGGGTAGCTTTTTTGCCCTGGAGAAGGGAGAGAACGCGGTCAGGTAACTGGCTGGCAGTAGACATGGGTCTTAGGGCATAGTGTAAGGCTCGAGCAATGAACATCCTATTCGTGGCAACTGAACTCGCGCCCCACGCCAAAGTGGGGGGCTTGGCGGATGTGATGGCGGCATTACCGATGGCATTGGCGAGGGCGGGGCACGGTGTGAGTTTGGTGGTGCCACTGCATCGCGGGTTGCGACTTTCGGGGGAGTTTCGCCGGACAAAGCGGGAGCTGAACGTACCTTCGGCGGGTCGTTTGTGGGGGACGCGAATCTGGGAGGGCAACCGCGGTGGGGTTTCGTTGTTTGGCATTGAACGGGACGAGTATTTTGACCGAGCCCATCCTTATGGGGAGGGGGGAGCGGATTACCCTGATAGTTTGGCGCGCTTTAATTTCCTGGCGCGGGCTTCGGTGGAGTTGGCGCGTTATATCGAACCGGTTCCCGATGTGATTCAGGCGAATGACTGGCATGCGGCGTTGGTTTCCGCCCATGTTTTGGCGATGGGGCTACCGATTCGAACTGTTTTCACAATTCACAACTTGCGGTATCAAGGGGAGTTCGGGGCGGAGGAATTTGGGGGACTGGGGCTGCCTCCAGGGATGTTCCGAATGGAGGCGTTGGAGTTTTATGGAAAGCTGAATTTAATGAAGGGGGCGGTAAAGATGGCGGATGCGGTGACGACGGTCAGCCCGACCTATGCGCAGGAGATTCAGGACGAGGCGCAGGGCGCGGGGTTGCACGAGGTGTTGCGGGCGCGTGGGGAAAATCTCACGGGGATTCTCAATGGGATTGATGAGGAGGGGTGGAATCCTGCGACGGATACGGAATTAAAGGCGAACTTTAAGGTGGGTTCGATGAAGGGGCGGGAGGTTTGTCGTTTGGCGTTGGAGCAGGAGATGGGATTGGAGTCGGCGAATGGGCGACCTATTTTTGGAATGGTGACGCGGTTGGCTTATGAGAAAGGGGTGGATCTGGCTCTGGCGGTTGCGGGGAAGATCGTGGAGAAGGGGGGGAGGTTGGTGATATTGGGGACAGGGGAAGCGGGTTTAGAGAAAGAGGCGCAGAGGATTGCGGGTCAATATCCCAAGCAGGTAGCGGTGAGATTGGAGCACAATGAGGGTTTGGCTCGAAGGATCTTTGCGGGATCCGATTTTTTCCTGATGCCATCGCGGAGTGAGCCGTGTGGGCTGACGCAGATGTATGCGATGCGATATGGGGCTATTCCGGTGGTGTCGGACACGGGGGGGTTGCGGGATACGGTGGAGGAGTGGAACTCGGTGAAAAAAACTGGGACGGGATTTCGTGGGCAGGCTTCTTCGGAGTTGGGTTTGTTGGAGGCGGTAGATCGAGGCTTGGCGCTATGGAATGAGCCAGCGATGATGAGTGTGGTTCGTCGGAACGGGATGAGCCGAGATTGGGGTTGGGGCGCGGCCGTGCCTGCCTATGAAAAGGTGTACCGTTCTGTGCTACCCTAACCCAAAAGGAAAAGGAAAAGAGTATGCCTGAATTAAGAAAAGATCCGGTAGTGGGACGTTGGGTGGTCTTCAGTCCAGAGCGACAGATTCGACCTGAGCGATATGTCTGTGAAGAGCTGCCACCGACAAAACCTGAGGACAACCCATTTTTGGAGGGGCATGAGGCGTATACACCGCCTGAGATTTATGCGATTCGGCCGAACGGCTCGGCGCCCAATGGGCCGGGTTGGCAGTTGCGGGTGATCCCGAATCGGTATCCAGCTCTGCGGGTCGAGGGGAATCTGGATAAAGAGGCGGTCGGTTTTTATGACCGAATGAACGGAGTGGGGGCGCATGAGGTGATTGTGGAGACTCCGCATCCCCAGTTAGTTTTGGAGCAACAAACGCTTCCTGGGGTGGTGCGAGTTCTGCAGGCGTGGCGGGCACGGATGATCGATCTTTCGCGGGATATTCGGTTGCACTACGCGCTAGTTTTTAAAAATCACGGGGCGAGAGCGGGGGCAACGATGCCTCATCCGCACTCTCAGCTGATTGCTATGCCGGTGACCCCGATTGTGGTGAAGGAGAAATTAGCGGCGGCGCGAGCCTACTTTATTGAGAAAGATCGAAATCTTTTCGAGGACGTTCTTAAGGCGGAGCGGACGTCTGGAGAGCGGGTGGTCTTTGAAAACGATGGGTTCACGGCGTTCTGTCCCTTTGCCAGTCGCTTTCCCTTTGAAACTTGTTTGATGCCACGGAGGCAGTCGCCTGATTTTCAGACGGCGAGCGACGGAGAGTTGCTCCTCTTGGCTGAGGGGATCCAGCGTGTCTTGTCGACCTATGCGAGTGTCTTGGATCAGCCTAGCTACAATTTAATTCTTCAGACGGCCCCTTTTCGGCGAAGTCGACATCCCGACGCATGGTCGACGATTGACTCGGATTACCGATGGCACATCGAGATTCTGCCGAGGTTGACCGGGGTGGCGGGGTTTGAATTCGGTACGGGGGTCTACATTAATCCCACGTTGCCCGAGGAAGCGGCCAATATTTTGCGAGAGGGAATGACGCATGGGTGACGTGGCGCTGCTTTGGCATTTACACCAACCCTCTTACGTAGACGCGGCGACTGGGGAGGCACTGATGTCGTGGGTACGGCTGCACACCGTGCGTGGGTATGCGGATATGGCGGAGATGGCGCGGCGGCACCCGCAGGTGAAGCTAAACTTTAATTTAACGCCAGTCTTAGTGGAGCAGATCGAACAGTTGGCGGAGGGGAAGGTACGGGATCGATGGGGAGAGTTGGCGAAGAAGCCAGCAAACAAGCTGACCGAAGCGGATCGGCAGGAGTTGTTGGAAAACTTTTTCAAAGTGAACTGGGTTACGAGCGTGGATCCTTTCCCGAGGTATCGGCAGTTGCTCGACTTGCGAGGGAGGCGGGCGGGGGCGGCCCAGTCTCCGCAGAATGCGAAACGCTTTAAGGAGGGAGATCTGCGTGATCTGCAGGTTTGGTTTAATCTGGGCTGGTGTGGTTTCGCGGTACGAAAGAAATATCCCGAGCTGGAGGCTTTGATTGTCAAAGACAGGGATTTCACGGAGGAAGATAAGTTGCGGGTTTTGGAGATTCATCAGGAGATGCTCAAAGGAATTTTGCAAGAGTACCGAGGATTGGCGGATTCGGGGCAGGTGGAGCTAACCACGACGCCATTTTATCATCCGATTCTTCCTTTGCTGGTGGACACGGATAGTGCGAAGAGGGCGATGCCAGGAGCGAGATTGCCAAGTCGGATGGAGGCGCCGGAGGATGCCTTGGCCCAGTTGCAAAATGCGCAGGTGTTGCACACGCGGGTTTTCGGGCGGAAGGCGCGGGGTTTGTGGCCGTCGGAGGGGTCGGTAAGTCCTGAGGTGGTGCCTTTGATGGTGCAGGCAGGTTTTGAGTATTTTTGTACGGACGAGCTGGTTCTTTTCCGAGGTCTTGAGGCCCAAGGAAAAAAGGTGGATCACGTGGAGCTTTTTCAAGCGTGGCGAGTGGAGGAGGGCGGAGTGACGATGAAGGCGCTTTTTCGAGAGAGGCCCTTGTCTGATTATATTGGATTTACGGCTTCGCGGACTGACCCAAAGGTTGCGGCGGACTATTTAAAAGTTCATCTGGAGCATATTACTCAAGTGATGGCGAAGGATGGGATTGTCTTGCTGGCCTTGGATGGAGAGAACGCTTGGGAAGCTTTTCCTGATAGTGGGGAGGCGTTTTTGGATGCTTTTTATGGCGGACTGGAGAAGGCGGTTGGATTGCGAACCCAGAGGTTGGGGGACTACCTCGATGGCAAAGAAGGAAAGCCCGCAGGGCGTTTGCACTCGGGATCGTGGATCAGTGCAAATTTTGATATTTGGATTGGGGATCCCGAGGAAAACCTAGGTTGGAGTTGGATCAAGCGGACTCGTGAATTTTTAAAGCAGGCGGAGGCGAAAGGGAAATTGACGGCGGAAGTAAAAGCGGCGGCGTGGGAGGATATTTATGTGGCGGAGGGGAGTGATTGGTTTTGGTGGTACGGGCCTGATTTCCAGACGGATAGCGACTTGATTTTTGACGCGCTTTTTCGGGGACGCTTACAAAGCGTGTATCGAAGGTGTGGATCGACCCCTCCGCCAGCGCTGAGTCTGCCCATCTGTGCGGCAGACTTGCATTTGGGGGTACCGCCCCTGGGGGTGATTGAGCCAAGATTGAGCGCGACGCCGAGTTTTTTGGACTGGGTTGGGGCGGGGCGGTATGAGGCCTGGCGGGATGCGGGGGCGATGGCGCAGGGGGATCGGCGGGTGAAGATGATTCAGTATGGGGTAGGTCGTGATGACTTTTTTTTCAGGCTGGATGCAAAAGGAAGTCTTGGGGAAGAGGTGGTAGTTGATTTCAATCAACCGGTGGCGATTCGGGTACGAGCTAAGGCTGGGGAGAAAGGTTGGCAGACAACGGTGGAGCGGGCAGAGGACGGGATGGTCTATGTGCCGGTGCAGTGTCAGAGTGAATCGGTGAATGGTCAGGGCCTACAGCTTAAAGTGCCGTTGGGGGTGTTCGGCTGGGAAGATGACGGTAAGGAGATTAGCTTTCTGGTGCGAGTGATGCGGGGAGGGGTGGAGGCGGAGCGTTATCCGGATCGGGGGCTGATAGAATTTACTGGACCCGTGCGTGCCACGGACCTCAAAAACTGGTATATCTAAGGTGCGATTATGAAAAACGTTAATCTAGTACTTTGTCTGCACATGCATCAGCCGGTGGGCAATTTGCCTGAGGTGGTGGATCAGATTACGGCAGAGGTTTATCGGCCGATGATTGAGGTTTTAGAAAAGCATCCAGGGGTGGCGGTGAATTTGCACTGCAGTGGGTCGTTGTTGGAAGTGTTGGCGGAGAGAGATCCTGAGTTGATTCAGAAGTTGAAGGGTTTGGTGGCGACGGGACGAGTGGAGATGTTGTCGGGTGGTTTTTATGAGCCGGTGCTGGTCGACTGGCCTGAGGAGGATCGGGATGGGCAAGTGAGTAAGATGGGCGGATGGCTGAAGGAGCGATTGGGTGCGCAGTTGGCGGGGGCTTGGCTGGCGGAGGGGGTGTGGGGTCCTTCGCTTTGTGGCGTACTGGGGCGGGCGGGGTTGCAGTATGCGCCAGTGCAGGGATCTTTCTTTCTGCAGGCGGGGGTGATTCCGGCGAAGCTCAATGGTCACTATGTGACGGATCAAGCAGGGCAGATGCTTTTCGTATTGCCGACGTGCCCAGATTTAACGCGTTTGATCCCGCACGCACCCTTAGATGAGTTATTTGCTCACTTGCGGCGGATCGCCAACCGTTCTGAGGACATCACCTTGACCTTGGCGGCGAATCTGGAGACATGGCCCAAACTTCCGGCGGGGGCAATGGGGTACTTGGAGCAGCTCTGTCGTAAATTAGAGGAGTCCTCGAATTGGGTGAACACCTTAACGGGGCAAGCTCAGTTGAAGCGGCAAGCTCCACGAGGGAGGGTCTCTCTGCCACCGGGAACGCCTGCGGAATTAGGAGGATGGTCTTTACCTGGGGTGGCTCGAAAAGAGTTTTTTAAAGAGCGGGGTCAACTGGCGCAACGCTACGACGCGAAAAAGTGGCTGCCTTTCTTTCGGGGTGGGTCATGGGCCTCGTTTCGAGTGCGTTACGAAGAGTTGAATTTGATGTATCGGAAGAATTTGTTTTTGGGTCGCAAAGTGAAGGCCAAAATAAAGTCTGGGGCTGGGCGTGCGGTCGTGGAGAGATTGTGGCGGGCGCAGTGCTCGACGGCTTTGTGGCACGGGACACGGGGTGGATTGCATTCGCCTCATTTGCGGGCGGCGATTTGGCGTGAGCTGCTGGCGGCGGAGGCGGAGTTGCGTTCTGGTCAAGGGGAGACGGAATTGACGCGGGAAGATGTTAATGCGGACGGGGAGGTGGAAGTGCTGGCGAGTCATCCCCAGTTGAGCCTACTTTTCGCGCCTCATTTGGGCGGAGCCTGTTTGGAAGTGGGCTTACCTGAGTTTGGTAGGAATCTGGCGGATGTGCTGACACGGAGAGATGAAGGGGTCAATGGGGCGGATGCGACCCTTACGGACTGGTATGAGCGGCGAATTTTTCAGGAGCATCTCTTTGCGCGAGGGACAACCGTGGGGCAACTGGCTACGAATACCTATCCGGAATTGGGAGATTTTATTCTGCAGCCTTTTGCGATTAGCCAGATGAGGCAGACGGGGAGTCGAGTAACCTTAGGACTGCAACGGGATGGGGGTTTGTATCGGATGGGAACGCGCCAACCCTGCTTGCTCGAAAAGACCTTCGCAATTGATGCCTCCAGCGGGTTGATTGAAGTTGCTTATCAAATAACGAACACGGGAACTTTGCCCTTGGAGACGATGTTTGCGGTCGAGCTGAACTTAAATTTAGGGCCTGATCAGTCAGGTCGTGGATTATGGAAATGTGGGGAGGAGAAAAAGAGTGATCGGGAGAGCTGGCAAAAGGAGGGGGTTTCTTTGGTTTCGGCTCGTTCGGTGGATGGGTTGGAAGTTCGGATGGCTTCAGAGAATCTGCCTTCCGTTTGGAGTTACCCTTTGCTTGATGTGGAAAAAGGTCCAGATGGGCCGATTCGCCAAGGAAACTGTATCCTCTTTGGCCAACATATTGATTTAAAGCCAGGGAAAAAGGCGGAAGCTCGTTTGAAGGTGACTTTTCGCAAGATTGCCGAACCCGCCTAAATCTGGTAGTATCTTGTTCTATGAAAATCTCTTCTGGTTTTGCTTATCTTGCTCTGATTGGGGGAAGTTTTCTGGCGGGTTGTACAATCCCTGGTGACGCAGAGAATGTGACGACGACTTACGGGGATACGACGACACCAGCCTCGACTGAGGCGAAGCCAGGGGCAGAAGCAGATGCGAAGACTTCACCGACGGCGGCGGCGGATGAGAAAAAGCCGTGGACTCCTCCGCAAGGAACGGAAAAGAGTGCGCCAGGGAAAGCGAGTTACCCCAAGGGGGAAAAAGTTTCGGGCAAGGCGGGGATGGTGCGAAGTCCTTATGCGCCCTATGCGGGGTTGGTTGACGTGAAAGGTTTTGCTCCTGGGACAGAAGTGAAGTGCCCGTACACGGGTAAAATATTCTTGGTTCCGTAGGTTTGGGTTTTTCTACTCCTTGTCCAATTATGGACCCCCTTTTACAGGTTTTGAAAGAGCGTGGGCGATGCTCGGTGGGGGAGCTGGCGCAATTGACCGGGAAGACGGAAAAGGAAGTTGCGGCGGCTCTGCAGAAATATGAGAAGGAGCGCGTGATTCTTGGCTATCAGGCGATTTTGGATTCGGACAAGACTGGGCATGGGGGAGTGCGGGCGGTAATTGAGGTAAAGATTACACCTGAGAGGGAGGGTGGGTTTGATCGGATTGCCGCAAGGGTGGCGCGGTATCCAGAGGTGGTCTCCTGCCAGTTGATGAGTGGTGGCTATGATCTGTTGATTGTGGTGGAGGGATCCGATTTACGGCAGGTGGCTAGTTTTGTCTCGGAGAAACTTTCTACCCTGCAAGGAGTGATTTCCACTGCGACCCATTTTCAGTTGAAGACCTACAAGGAGGCGGGGGTTCTCTTTTTGGAGGATGAGAAGATCGAAAGATTGGCGGTCTCGCCGTGAAAAAGACGAGTGAGTTTCTGGCAACGCACGTCCAGGCGATTCCGAGGTCGGGAATTCGTGATTTTTTTGAATTGGTACAAAAACGTGGAGATGTGATTTCCTTAGGAATTGGGGAGCCGGATATTTCGGCTCCTTGGGCGGTGCGGGAGGCGGCGATTTTCGCCTTAGAAAATGGGCGGACAGGATATACCTCGAATCTAGGAAGCCTGAAGTTGCGTGGGGAAATTTCTAAGTACATGGAGAAAATCTGCGGACCGAGTTACGACCCTGAATCTGAAATTCTGGTAACGGTGGGGGTGAGTGAGGCGATTGATTTAGCGCTGCGGGCGGTGATTAATCCAGGGGAGACGGTGTTGTATCATGAGCCTTGCTATGTTTCCTACGCACCCTCGATAAGCTTGGCGCATGGGAAGGGTCGAGGGATTCCTACTCGAGCGGAGGACGGCTTTCGGTTGGAGCCTGAGGCGGTGGCAAAGGCGGCGACAGCGGGGGCGAAGGTCCTCTTGCTCAACTTTCCGACAAATCCGACGGGCGCGGTGATGAGGGGTAAAGATTTGGACGCGTTGGCGAAAGTTTGTGTCGAAAAAAATCTGCTGGTGATTAGTGATGAGATTTACGCAGAGCTGAGTTATGAGGATACGCACGAATCGATCGTCACTCGACCAGGGATGAGAGAGCGGACGATCCTTTTGCATGGTTTGAGTAAGGCGTTTGCCATGACGGGATTTCGTATTGGCTACGCCTGTGCGCCAGCCCCTTTGATCGAAGCGATGATGAAGATTCATCAATATGCGATTCTTTGTGCGGCGACTCCGAGTCAGGAGGCGGCGGTGGAGGCGTTGCGCGGGGCTGAGGCGACGACGAGCGAAGCTCGGGCGAAGTACCAGATCCGGCGAGATTATTTGCGGAATAAGCTAGAGGAGGCGGGGTTGAGGCCGACGAATCCTGCGGGGGCTTTTTATCTTTTTGTGGATGTGCGGAGTACGGGGCTGTCTTCGAGAGAGTTTGCCTTGCGGTTGCTTGACGAGGAGAAGGTGGCGGTAGTGCCAGGTGAAGCTTTTGGTCCTGGAGGAGAAGGATTCGTGCGCTGCAGTTATGCGACAGGCCTGGATCGGATTGAGGTGGCGGCGGAAAGGATTGTGCGTTTTGTTAAAAAAATAAAAGGCGGTCATGGGGCCCCCGCTTTGGTAGGGACGAGGTAGGATCGCTTTGCAAGCGGATGTGGTGGTGGTGGGGGCGGGGCACAATGGGTTAATTTGCGCCTGTTATTTAGCCAAAGCTGGACTGAAGGTGGTGGTGGTAGAGAAGAGGGATCTTCCTGGAGGGGCGGTCTGCACACGGGAGGATTTGATTGCGGGCTTTCGAATGGATGTGGGGTCCTCGGTGCACATTATGATTCATCTGACGCCAATCTTGCAGGAGTTAAATCTGGCGAGAGAAGGGTTGGAGTATATTGAGATGGATCCGTGGGCGTACTATCCAGTGGAGGGAACAGGGCGGGGGATTTCCTTTCATCGCTCGGTGGAGAAGACTTGTGAAAGTATTGCGCAATTTAGTTTGCGGGATGCGGAGGCCTATCGACGGTATGTGGAGCGGTGGACGGAGTTGAATGAAGGGGTATTTGAAACTTTCTTGGCACCGCCTTCTCCAGGGAGGCTTTTTGGGACGATTCTGAAGCGGAATCTTTTTCGACCGAAGTCGCGGAAGCTTTGGTCGAGTTTGGATACGGCGAGGCAGTTGATGGCGCCTTATGGATCAGTGATTCAGGAGACTTTTGAAAATGAGCATTTGCGAACGGCGATGCTTTGGCTCTCAGCGCAAAGTGGACCGGCGCCGGCGGAGGTGGCTAGCGGAGATATGTTTGGTTGGAATGCGATGATTCACCGGTGTGGGGCAAAGCGGGCGAAGGGTGGCAGTGGGGCTTTGGCGACGGCTTTAGTCAAGTGTCTGCAAAGGCATGGGGGAGAGGTTGTTTTGGGGCAGGCGGTGAAGGAGGTGAGGAAGGCGGGGAAGGGGTGGGAGGTGGAAGCGGGAGAGAGGGTTTTTACGGCGGGTAAAGTGGTGGCGGCGTGCCATTTAAAAACATTCTTTTGTAATTTACTGAAGGAGGGCCCGAAAGATTTGACGGAGCGAATGGGAAAAGCGCGAATTGGAAATGGTTTTGGGATGGTGGTGCGGCATGCGGTTGAGGAGTTGCCGGTCTATGGACGGGAGACTGGGAATGGGAGTAAGCCGAGGGAGTACCATTCGGCGATGCAGCTACTGTGTCGGAATCAGGATATGCTGGAGAGTAGTTATCGGGACTATCTGGCTTTTCAGCCGCCAGCAAAGCCCAGCGTAATAGCGATGACTTTTTCGGCGATTGACCCGACCTTGGCTCCTGAGGGGAAGCATACGCTTTTTACCTGGGCCCAGTACCATAGTTACGAGCTGCGGAACGGGGAGAGCTGGGATGGGATTCGGGAAAGAGAGGCGGATAAGCTGTACGATCTGGTTTGCGAATATGCACCAAACATGAAAGGGAAGATGATTGGACGATATATCCAGACTCCGCTGGATCTGGAGAGAGACTTGGGATTATTGAGGGGGAATGTGATGCATTTCGAGATGAGTCTTGATCAGATGTTTATGTTTCGGCCTTTGCCGGAAATCTCCTGTTACCGAGCGCCGATGAAGGGTTTGTATTTAACTGGGGCAAGCACCCACCCTGGGGGCGGGGTGTTTGGGGCAAGTGGGAGGAACACAGCCAAAGTGATCCTGGGTTGGCGGGGATAGCAGAAGGGAGTAGGGTTTAGCTATGGCCACAGCAGTCTCTACAAAAAGGAAGCATGTGGATCCGGTTCGCCAGTTCTCGATTTTTCTAGCGAATAAAGCGGGTCGGTTGCTGGAGTTGATTCGGATTCTGCATAGTCGGCAAGTGCACGTGGTGGCGTTGACGATTTTGGATACGACGGACAGTTCGATTGTGCGAATGGTGGTGGATGATCCGGATCAGGCGCGGGCGATTTTTCATGAGCAAGCGGTTGCGCATACTGAGTCTACCGTGGTGGCGGTAGAGTTGGGGGCGGCGACGGAGCTGCCGAAGGTGTTTTCTTCGCTGTTGGAGGCGGAGATTAACATTCTGACGACGTACGCATTTTTGGTGAGGCCCGAGGCAAAGCCTGCCCTCTGTCTGAATTTAGATGACAATGAGTTGGGAGGACAGGTGTTGAGTCGGGGTGGCTTTAAACTCTTGGGGCAGGGCGACATTTCCCGTTGAGGCAGAAGTTAGGGATGAGTCGGTTGGAAGCTACGATTCGAGAAGGAAAAAGAGTAACGACTGAGGAAGCTTTGGAGATTTACGATTGGCCCTTGGCGCGGTTGGGAAAATTAGCGGATGAACGGAGGAATCAAGCGAAGGGGGCGGACTATGGGGGACGGGGCAAGGAGGTGGTGACCTATATGGTTGATCGAAATATCAACTACACGAACGTTTGTGATGTCTACTGCAAGTTTTGCGCTTTTTATCGAACGGAGAAGGATGCGGATCACTATGTTCTCTCGCAGGAGCAGATCGACGGGAAGATTGATGAGTTGCTTGCGGTGGGAGGAAATCAGATTCTGTTGCAGGGAGGACACCACCCGAAGTTAAACCTGGAGTGGTATTTAAATCTGTTGCGGCATTTGCGGGCGAAGTATCCCCAAGTGAACATTCACGGATTTTCTCCGCCAGAATTTAATCATTTTGCGGAGGTTTTTGGCCTGCCCTTAAAGGAAGTGGTTGGGTTATTCCGGGAGGCGGGGCTGGGGAGTATTCCTGGGGGAGGAGCGGAAATATTGGTGGATCGGGTCAGGCAGAAGATTGCCCCGCGGAAATGTGACACGGAAGGGTGGTTGAAGGTGATGGAGATTGCCCATGGTATGGGGATGCGTTCGAGCGCGACGATGATGTTTGGGCACGTGGAAACTCCGGCGGAGCGGATCGAGCATCTTGGACGACTACGAGATTTGCAGGATCGGACAGGTGGATTTACTGCCTTCATTTGCTGGACCTTTCAGCCTGAGAACACGGTATTGAAGGTGGCAAAGATGGGATCGCACGAGTATTTGCGGATGCAGGCACTTTCGAGAATTTTTCTGGATAATATTCCGAATGTGCAGTCGAGCTGGGTGACGCAGGGTCCTGCGATGGGTCAGGTAGCTTTAAAGTTTGGGGCGAATGATTTCGGGAGTTTGATGATGGAGGAGAACGTGGTTTCGAGTGCGGGGACGAGCTTCCGGCTCAGTTTGGATGAGATGCGGAGATTGATTCGTGAAGCGGGGTACGAGCCGTGGCAGAGAAACAACGAGTACGAGCTTTTGGGCGGGGCAGGGGAGAGCCCAACCCTGATGGCGTAAGGAGCTGGTTGGTGGGTTGGCGGATGGATTTACTGGGAGCGGTTGGAAAAAAAAGAGCGAGAGAGATGAGAACTGGTCAAGAGCCACCTGTTGGCTAAAAAAATACGATGAGAAAACTAAGTGGGGTTGCGCGGGTGGGATGGCTGGGGGTAGCGCTGGGGGGGGCGGTGGCGCTGGGAGTGGTGGGGTTGCAGCGTGGGGAACCAGTGAATGCACTTTGGTTGGTTGTGGCGACGGGCTGTGTCTATGCGATCGGGTATCGTTTCCATAGTGCTTGGCTGATGGCCACGGTACTGATGATTGACGAGAGTCGAGAGACTCCGGCGATACGGCATGCGGACGGGCGAGATTTCGTGAAGACGAA
>CAMCDO010000047.1 GCA_945873585.1 Verrucomicrobia subdivision 6 bacterium
ACTGCGAATCCTCTCATCCTTTCCGACGCATCCCCTTTCGGGAACGCGCCTGACTGGGTTTGGCACCCTAACAACCCCATCCGAAGATGGGATCCGGTTGCCGCAGTTTCACAGGGCCAGCCCCTCCACTGCTCTCGATAAGAAGCGCATCAAAAGTATTCAAGAAGTCGGCCCTGCGGTCAAGGGCCTTAACCAGACCCTTCCCACCCCATTTCCCCATCCAAAACCAAAAAAGGAATCAGAAAAATAACTAAGATCACCCATTATCTTTCAGTTTCCAGAAACCACAGAAACCGCCACTCTCCACCCATGGCCGAGTCCCCTCAACTTCTCCGCTCTGGCAAGGTACGTGACATCTATCGTTGGCAAAAAGAAATCTGGCTCGTCGCTACCGATCGTATCTCCGCCTACGACGTCATCCTTCCCGATTCCATCCCCGGCAAAGGAACTCTCCTCACTTCCATCTCCCAATTCTGGTTTGCCTCACTGCCCGCCGCCCAACCTCACCACGTCCTCGGATTCGATGTCCCGCCCACCATTCCCCAGCCAGAAAAATATGCTGGCCGCCTCACTCGGTGCCGCTCCGCCACTCCCCTCACCGTCGAATGCGTTGTCCGCGGCTATCTCGCGGGCTCCGCTTGGCTCGAATACCAAGCTCATGGCTCCGCTTGGGGCCGACCACTCCCCCCCGCCCTTCTTGAGGCCTCCCCACTTCCCCAACCCATCTTCACTCCCACCACCAAAGCGGAAGCAGGCCACGACCTCCCCCTGACCGATGCCGAAGCTGAAAAAGAACTGGGCTCAGATCTTTTCCAGAAAGTTCGCCACCGTAGCCTTGCCCTTTACCAAGCCGCCCAAATCCACTGCGCCAAGGTGGGTATTGTTTTAGCCGACACCAAATTTGAATTCGGCCTCGACGACAAAAAAGAACTTCTCCTTATCGACGAACTGCTCACTCCAGATAGCAGTCGATTCTGGCCTGCCGACCACTACCGTCCCGGCAGTTCCCCGCCCAGTTTTGATAAACAATTTGTTCGCGACTACCTCACCACTCTCAAAGACTGGAACCGTCAACCCCCAGGTCCAACCCTCCCCCTGCCCGTGATTCAAGGAACTCTCGGTCGCTACCGCCAAGCTTGCCGTCTTCTCACCGGTTCCGAGCCCGCCCTGCCCACCTCGTGAGCCAACTCGACCAACGCCCGATCGAGGATTTTCTCGCTTCTGGCGCTATGGAACGAGGCCACGCCCTCCGAACCCAGTCCATCCAAAGAAAACTTCTCGAACGCCTCAGCGCTTGGCTCGAGCGCAAAAAACCGAACCAAGACTGGCGCCAGCTCAAACCCGACGACCTCCGTGAATTTCTTACCTATCGACGCTATTCGGGTCGCGTCGGTCCCACCACCTTACGTCTCGAAACCTCCATTCTCCGCAGCCTCGGCACCCACCTCAACCGCATGGGTCGAACACCCGCCAATATGGCCATCGGACTTCGCTCGCCCAAACTTTCCCGCAAACTCCCCGCCTCTCTCACCCCCGCACAAGTTGCTCGCATCCTCGATACCCCTTCCGTCAAAACCCCCCTCGGCCTCCGCGACCGCGCCCTCCTCGAACTCCTCTACGCCGCAGGTCTTCGCGCCGCCGAGATCCTCTCCCTCCGCCTCGAGCAGCTCGATCTCGAAAGCGGCAGTGCCCGCGTCATCGGCAAAGGCAACAAAGAGCGCCTCGTTCTTCTAGGAAAGGCCGCTGAGGATTCAATTCGCCGCTACCTGGATACCGCCCGACCTAAACTGGTTCGCGCAAAATCAGGCGGAGAAGTTTTTCTGGGGAATCACGGACGCCGGATCACCACCGCCCACCTTTGGGGCATCGTCAAAAGAGCCGCCCAATCCGCTGGCCTTGATACCCGGGTCTACCCTCATCTCCTCCGCCACTCTTTTGCCACCCACCTGCTGTCGGGCGGAGCCGATCTTCGCGTTATCCAAGAACTTCTCGGCCACGCCAGCATCGCCACCACGGAAATTTATACCCATGTGGACGAAGATCGACTCGCAACAACGTTTGACCGATTTCATCCTCGCGCGCAGAAGAGTTCTACGAAGCCATGAAGATCCCCCCCCTCGGCCATACCTTTCAGCACGGCGATCTTCTCGTCCGTGCCCTTACCCACCCTTCCGCCCGCACCGCCCCAGGCCCATCAGGTGATAATCAGCAGTTAGAATTTTTAGGAGACGCCATTCTTCAGGCCACCCTCAGCGATTTACTAATCCAAAAACATCCCACCGCCCACGAAGGCCAACTCACCGCCATGCGCGCCAGTCTCGCCAACCGGCATACCTTAGCCGAACTCGGCGACGAGTTGTCCCTCTCTCCCTGCCTTCGAGTCGGAGTCGACGCCGCTCGCGATAAAATCCACGAATCCCCCGGCGTCCTGGCCGATGCTTGGGAAGCAGTTCTCGGAGCTATCTTTCTCGATGGGGGTTATGACATCGCCCGTGCCTGGGTCAGTAGGGTTTATGGGGAGCGAATTGCACAGGCCAAAAAACTTGCCGATCAGGCCAACCCCAAGGGCCAACTCCAGGAACTCCTCCAATCTCGTAACGGCCCCATGCCAATCTACGAAATGGTCGAGTCAATCGGACCCGACCACGAAAAGATTTTCACCATTCGCGTTCTCCTTGCCGAAAAAGAGATCGGCCGTGGCACGGGACGCAGTCGTAAATCGGCCGAATCCAAAGCCGCCGCTAGTGCCTTGGGCAATCTCCCGGCCGCCTAGCACGCCTCCGCTCTCGCCAAATCCTATCTCGCAGTTAAAAAGGTTTTCATGAAACGATTGATCCACGGGGCGGGCTTTCCCTTTGTTTCCCCCTTTCTACTTTTCATGGGGCTCCTCTACTTTCGCCAATCCCTCCCAACCCAAGAATGGTGGCTCTATGGAGTCTCCTCTCTCCTCGTTCTTGGGTTGCTCCTCTGGCTCAGACCCCGCTACCGCGGTCAGGACCCTGCCAATCCTCGCACCCTCCACTCCATTCTTCTCGGCCTTGGAGCCATCGTTCTTTGGATTGCCCTCGATCCTTGGATGCCTCGTTCAGGAGAACGGAACAACGCTTTCCCTTTCGCCGCTGCCTTCGAGGTAGGCCTTATTCCTGGAGTTCTCTCCATCCTTTTCCGTGCCTTAGGCGCGGTTCTCATCGTCCCTGTCGTCGAAGAACTTTTTTGGCGTGGCTTTCTTATGCGCACCATCATCAAACCTGAATTCGAAGAAGTTCCCCTCGGCACATTCCAGCCTCTCTCTTTCTATATCACCACCCTCGTTTTTGCCGCTGTCCATGCCGAATGGGGATCCGCAGTTCTCTTTGGATTAATTGCAGGCGCCTGGTTCTGCCACACCAAATCCTTGCGCTCCGTTATTCTTCTTCACGCCGCCGCTAATCTGGGCCTCACCATCTATGTCTTAGTATCCCGTCAATGGTTCTTCTGGTAGCCCAAGTGCCCCGCCTTTTTTTCCTGCCCGCTACTTTGGCTCTCCTCATCATGGGTCTGCCCGTGTCTAGCTGCTCAGCCGACACTCGTGCCGATCTTTTTTCCTTAATCAACCAAGCCCGAATCGATGCGGGGGTGAATCCTCTCACCCGCGATCCTCAAGTTGATCAACTGGCTACCGAGTGGGCTGGAGTCATGGCCGCGAAAAACATTCAGAAACATCGCCCTCTTACCAAAGATCTACTCAATCTTCATGGCTGGAAAAATCTTTCCGAAAATATCTACGGCCCCGTCTCTGGACCGGTCTCCGCAAAAACTATTTTTCAGGCATGGATGGGAAGCTCGGGCCACCGCGATAATCTCCTACGCGAATCCTCCACTCTTGGAGGCTTGGGAATCGTCACCACCCCCTATGGATCCGTCTGCGCCGTTTTCAACGGAGCTAAACTCGCCCCAGCCACCACCTCCTCTTCCGCCAACAGCAACGACAGCGAGGTCGCCTTCCCTGGAATTGGACTTCCAGATTTCATCCCCAAAACCATGAGGGATCCCGCCGCCGCCCTCCCTTCTAACTCCGACGGTCGCAAACTGAACCAACTGGGCCGCACCAACCTCTAGCTCTACCCCTCCCCCGTGCTCGCAGCATGCTCGCAGCATGCTCGCAGCATGCTCGCAGCACGATATCACTAAGGTGATATATTCTAGCCTGACACCTTCCCCTTGCCTTAGATCCAAACCAATCCATTATCTTTTCTTATGCTTTCTGTCCTCATCCGCAAACGCTTTGCCAAATATGGCAAGCTCGCTGGGCTTCTACTTGCCTCTCTTTTCCTGATCAAAGGCATTCTTTGGCTCCTCATTCCAGGCTTAATCATCGGAAGTTGTGCCAAATGAAATCCACCAACATTTCCCCTGCTCCATCCGCAGGAATCATGGCCCAACTTAAAGCAGGCACCGCCGCCCTCCATGCTATCGCCGAATCCAAACCGCTCGAAGCCGCCCTCATTTCGGGCGACATCGGCCAAGAACAGTACAAAAAATACCTCTCCCAACGCTGGCTCATCCATCGCGAGCTCGAAACCGCCACCGACCGGGCCATCACCCGCGATCCCCGCCTCGCCTCTCTCCAGCTCCCTTCCCTTTACCAAACGAAAAATCTCGAAGCTGATCTCGCCCTCCTCCATGCCCCGCTCCATGCCATTCAGCCTCTGCAAGGTGCCACCACTCTGCTTCAGGAAATTAAAAACGCCCCGTCCCCCGCCGCCCTCATGGGCATCTACTATGTCTTTGAAGGCAGCAAAAATGGTGCCCGCTACATCGCACGTGCACTCGCCAAAGCTTGGTCAAAAACCGATACTACCACCATGCGCTATCTCGATCCTCACGGCGAAGAGCAGCGCGCCCTATGGCAAAAATTTAAAACCGAAATGGATGCCCTTACCTGGTCATCATCCGAACAAGAGCAAATGGTCAAATCTGCCCAAACCACTTTCACCGCTATCTCCGCCCTCGACGACGAAATCCACGCCGGCTGAGCATTACTTCGGTTGGTAGTTAGGATTATTTTCCAATGCTGCGTTGCGCGACCAAAGACGCATATCGCGAAGCTCATCGATAGAAAGAACCCTTACCGATCCATCCAGAAATGCGCAGACGGCTTTCCCGTTATATCGGGCAGCCACATGCCCATATTCTCCGGGGTCAGAGTCTTTCTTCCACTTTGCGCTGCTCCATTGCCCAGCGGGACCCTGCGGCGAGACTACATATTCAAAGCCATCCACCTCTGGATCCCCAGCCGAGGCGAAAACAATGACTGCTTTATCCGCCTGCCCCTGAGACTGAATACATTCGGAGGGATACTGTACCGTTCCTCCAGAACCCACATATCCCCCCACCAAATAACGGTTGATTCCCATCGCTGGGAAAACACTTAATCCATAATCATACATCGATCCGCTCGATCCCATCATTTTGACGATTTGCGACTCGTTCCGGTTCACAAGAACGGTTCCCTCCAATTGATAATTGAAATAAGGAGCCAGCCGAAAGGGATATCGCGCCCTGACGACTGACATGACAATGGGTTTGCCATTAGCATTTTTCACATCTTTTGCGGAAGCGTCGTAAGCCGGTAAAAATCTTCCGCCGTTTTCGGTGGTGGCTATTTGATAGGCTTGAATCAGATTTTTACCCGCGTTGATTTCGCTGGCCATCGAAGCTTTGGACATAGCCTTCTGATAAGCTCCAGAGCTGATGCCTGCGAGCAAACCTAAAATAGTGATGACCACGAGCAATTCAACCAGAGTAAAGCCTGCCGACTTGAACCGCCGTGAAGCACGGAAAACACAAGAACTCCTCATACTCATACCTAAGGCCATCGGGCCCTGAAAAAAAGCTGCCGCTGCCAGGCGATGCGATGATCTCCGCTCGCCCGGAAGGTATGGGAAAAGATTCCCGTGCCGGTGCTGACCGACTCCCCATCGCTCGACCATCCGGAAGTCGCCAATACCTCGTTATACTCAAGAAGGTAAGCCTTGGCAGACTCCCCTTCAAAAGTAACACCGACCGAACTTACGTTATTTTGATAAACAACTGGTTCAATACTGAGAATTTTTAAAGACGGTGGATAGGCGGGAATTGTCCCCACACCGCCTTGGTCAACCTGCAGCGCGTAGATTTCCGCATGCTGTACAGCGCTCATTTGAATTTCGATCGAAGTGATGGGCACCTGAATCAGGCTTACATCCCACTCATATCGATAAGTGTTGAGATAAAGATCCTCCAGAGTTTCCGTATAATCCACCTTACCAATCATCTCATGTTGGGTTTGATCAATCGAAGAGGTCGCAACCGATGTTGTGGTATTAAGAAGAAGATCAGGGGCTCCTCCTGGTTGGTAAAAGTCCAAACCGTAAGCCTCTGTAATTTGCACTTGAAGGACAACTTTCTTAACTAAGGAAAGAGGATGAACGGAAACTTTGATGGTTCCTCCAAAAGTATTCGGGTTAGGACTCGAGCCTCCGAAGTACAAATGGTCGGCGGGGTAGGGCCCGCCGCCCTCACCATTCGTAACTTTAGTTAAGGTTCCGCCTTGAGCACTAGGTTGGTTGGCGATCATAGGTTGCGTCCATATTTTTGTCCCGGGATAAGTGCCGTAGATGGCTTGAGGGTAAGACAAAAAATTAATAACCCAACCGTCGGTCGCCTGCGGGCCCGAAAACGTGAGAGGCTGAATCTGGCAAAAGGCTTCATGTGTCCAAAAGGCAATCAGACCGCCAAGGATCCATCTTGGACAACTTGTAAAAAAACAGTTTTTCAAATCTCAGACCGCATTTGCTTAGGGCGGCCTAAAGCCATCACCACGATTCCAAATGCCAAAAGCCATACAACTTTTGGTTCCGGAACCACTGCCGTATCGGGAGCATATTGGGTGGAAGACCAATAACTATCCACGGTCATCTCGGAGATGCTGATTGGAGAAGTTCCTGCGCCCCCCGGAAAAACTATATCGATCTGGTAGGTTGACGCATTGCCGGCGATCTGAAACTTCGCCCACCATTGGGCTTGGTTAGAGGCATTTGGACCGATGACAAAGTCGTAAGTAAAAGGGGTGGCTCCATTCAAACTGAAAAGAGGATAATTTTGCGACAAGGTTTGGGGTGTCGAGTAAACCCCATCAGCCGTAAGAGTTCTGCCCTGCAAAATCAAGGTCGTAAAACCGCTTTCAGGCGTTCCAAAAGTTGGAACAAGCAAGGTTCCGTAGGCCTGCTTGCCCAGGCCATAATTATTTCCGGTATAAATATTCCCGGAACTGGACCCAATCAGCGTGAATGGAGTGGAGTACCGGTCGTTTTGATAAAAACTTACTCCTTGGGCCAATCCAATCGTTCCCAAAGTGGTAGCGGGATTATTGAGGATTCTGGAGGAAGATAGAGGAACTGAAGACCCGAAAAATGTTCCTGACGACCAACCGAACCATGCTTCATGAGAATCTCCCCGAACACTCGTTTGAAACAACCCAGTGGCTTCAGAAATGACGGATGCCGAATAAAGGGCAGGACTACAGAGCCCAAACAAAATCATCATAGCCGTTCCAAAGGTACAAAGTTTTCTCATAATCATCCACCATAGCACTAAAAATCCGTACCGCTTGGTTTTCGTCCACCCACGCATATGTTATTCTGTAACTAGTTGTGATTAATTATATTTTCTAATAGATTTATATAATATTTATATAGAATGACTTAAGATTTTCTTTTGAAGGACTTTCTGGGGCCATGAGTTCTAAGTGGCTTGCGATGGCTTGTTTTCCAGCTATTAAATATTCCCCATGCATCCGCTCGATCTCAAAGACACCATTCTCACCCGCCTAGGAGAGAACTACGATCTACACGACAAGTACGTCAATCGTACTCTGGTCAAAGTTCAACGCACCATCGGCTTCGATAAAATCTACGCCCGCGCCGAAGGCGCCTACCTCTACGACCTCGACGGCAAGGACTACCTCGATTTCCTCAGCGGCTACAGCGTCTTTAACCTCGGTCGTAACCATCCCACCGTCCAAAAAGCGATCCAAGACGTCCTCGAACTCGATCTCCCCAATATGGTCCAGATGGACTGCTCCATCCTTTCCGGCCTTCTCGCCGAAGCCCTTGTCAAAAAACTCGGCCCCTCCCGCGATGCCTGCTTCCTTTGCAACTCGGGAACCGAAGCGGTCGAAGGCGCCCTCAAGTTCGCCCGCGCCTTTACTAAACGCCCCCGCATCCTTGCTCAAGAAGGCTCCTATCACGGCCTTTCCTATGGTGCCCTTTCCATCACCCACTCGGGCAACTTTCGTGAGGATTTCGGTCCCTTCCTCCCTGGCGCCGAATTCGTCAAATTCAATGACCTCGCCGATCTCGAAGCCAAACTCCGCTCCCGCGACGTTGCTGCTTTCATCTTCGAACCCGTCCAAGGAAAAGGGGTTAAATATCCTTCCGACGACTACTTTCCCGCCGCTCAAGAACTTTGCCGCAAATACGGCACCCTTTTCATTGCCGACGAAGTCCAAACCGCCATGGGCCGCACCGGAAAATGGTTCGGTTTCCAACACTGGAACCTTGATCCCGATATCGTCACTATGGCCAAAGCCCTCTCGGGTGGATACGTCCCCTGCGCCGCCATCGTCATGCGTCGCCCCATCTACCAAGGCATCTTCTCCCGACTCGACCGCTGCGTCGCCCACTCCACCACCTTTGGTCGCAACAACCTCGCCATGGCCTGCGGACTCGCCAGCCTGCACGTCACCGAGACCGAACACCTCGTCGAAAACGCCGCCCTCCGCGGGGAGCAACTCATGTCCAGACTCCGCGCCCTCCAAGAAAAACACGACGTCATTTCCGAAGTCCGCGGCAAAGGCCTTATGATCGCCATCGAATTCAAAGAACCACGCTCCCTCAAACTCAAACTCGCCTGGAAAGCAATCCACGCCATGGATAAAGGCCTCTTCCCGCAAATGATCGTCACCCCGCTTCTCCAAAAACATCGCATCCTCTCCCAAGTCGCCGCCCACAACTCTGATATCGTGAAAATCCTCCCCCCCCTCATCATCGGCGAGAAGGAGATCGATCGCTTTGTTCACGCTTTCGACGATGTCCTCAGCGATCTCGGCAAATTCCCCGGCCCCCTATGGGACTTCGGCCAGAATCTCGTCAAAGCCGCCCTCTCCCAAAAGAAGTCCTCGCGCGAAGCGGTCGCCGCCTAAGACTACTCGTGCCCGCGGTACTCTACGTTAAGGAGGGGTGCCCCTGGTGCGAAGCTGCGGAAACCGAACTTCAAAAACTCGGCGTAAAATACGAACGTCGTGAGGTCCGATCCAATCCCGCCTACTTCAAGGAAATGAAAGAAATCTCAGGCCAATCCAAAGCTCCCGTCCTCGATATCGATGGTCGCATCCTCGCTGATTTCGGCATCGAACAACTCCCTGCCTTCTTCAAAGACTCCTAAAAATCATCCGCGCCACGTAGCTCGTCAGGCTCATAATCCCGCAATTGCGGGACCGCAGAATCGCGCCGGCCCATTTTGAAGTGGAAGAGCCGCTTGTTGTTATTTATTCCTGCATAAAACAACTCTCGCACCACGATTGACTACCCTTCCTCTAACCCGCATGGTTGTCATGCGGGGTGGAGCAGCCAGGTAGCTCGTCAGGCTCATAACCTGAAGGCCGCAGGTTCAAATCCTGCCCCCGCAACGATTTTTTGATGTATCAAGTTTACGTTCTCAATAATTCTGCAGGCCAAAAGTACATCGGCCTTTCACAAGATCCTCAGACCCGTCTACTCCAACACAATTCCGGAGTATCCCGTTGGACCAAAGGCAAGGGCACCTGGACGATCGTTTGGCTAAGCAATCCCATGAACCTCACCGCAGCCAGAAAACTTGAAAATAAACTCAAACGACAAAAAGGCGGTTTGGGTCTTGAGAGGCTGACCCACCTGAAAGGCTCATGATCCAGAACTTGCGGTCCCGCAAGTGCGGGATTATGAGCCTGACGAGCTACCTGGCTGCTCCACCCCGCAACAAAATCATGCTCCTCAAAAACAGTGGAGTCAATCTCACCTCCGATCCGCAATCCGAATTCCAAAATTCCCGTCACCTTCCGCTCTTGTCTCCATCCTCCCATCCGTTATAGCCATTTCATGTTCGCCACCTCTGGAATCCTCTTCGCCTTCGAGCACTCCAACGCCGCAGGCAAGGGCGTCATTTTCCTTCTCATGATCGGATCCATTTTCAGCTGGTCGGTCATGTGGTCCAAGTTCACCCAACTCCGCGCCGCTCGGCGCTCCACTCTCCTTTTCCTCAAAGGCTTTCGCTCTTCTACCGAACCCCTCGACCCCTACCTCTCGGGCCGGCCCCCAGGAGAATCTCCTCAAGCCATCATCTACCACGCCGGCGCTAAAGAACTCTGCTTCCATCTCACCGGCTCCTCCGCCATCGATTCCACCCTCGCCACCCGCCTCTCCTCCGCCCGCTCCATCAGCGAGACGGGCATGAACTCCGTCCGCACCGCTATGGAACGCGCCGTCGGAGAAGAATCTCTCAAACTCGAAGCCAACCTCATCCTCCTCGCCACCGCCGTCAGCGGTGCCCCCTTCCTCGGACTCCTCGGCACGGTTTGGGGCGTGATGGATGCCTTCAGCGATATCGCCCTCGCAGGCCAAGCCAGCCTCGCCGCTATGGCCCCTGGCGTCTCAGGAGCCCTCATCACCACCGTGGTCGGCCTGCTCGTCGCCATCCCCGCGATGTTCGGCTACAACTACCTCACCACCTCCATCCGCAGCTTGAATCTACAAATGGAAAATTTCGCCGCCGAATGCGCTGCCGTCTTCGAACATCGCTTCACCGCACGCTCATGAGACGCTCTTCCCGATCCTCCTCAGGCCTCGCTTTGGCCGAACTCAACATCACCCCACTTCTCGATCTCGTCTTTGTTCTCCTCATCATCTTCATGATCACCACCCCCCTCATGGAACAGCAACTCCCCGTCGATCTCCCCAAAGCCTCCACCAGCATCGCAACCTCCCTGCCCGACCCTAAATCCATTCTCACCCTCACTCTCGCCAAAGACGGATCCACCCTTCTCGGCTCCGAAAAAATCCGCCTCGACCAACTCACCTCCCTTCTCACCCAACGAAAAGTGCGCGACCCCCAACTCGTTGTCTCTCTTCGGGCCGACTCCTCCCTGCCCTACGAAACCGTTTTCCGCGCCTTGGAAGCTGTCCGCTCTGCGGGCGCTCGCCTTGACCTCGCGAATTTTCCGGATACCCACAAGTGAACCCCCACGGTCGCCCCTTCCGGCGTACCGTCCTCATCGTCGTCGCCCTCCACGTTGGCCTACTTCTCTTTGTCGGACTTCCTTTCGCCTCTTGCCATAAACCTCCGACCATTCAACCCGTCGAGATCGTTGATCTCGGCTCTTTACGCCCAGGCCCAGGCCTACCCTCCCCCACACCATCCTCAGCTCAAAACAGTCCAACTCAACCCGCATCCGAAATCCAAAATCAAAAATCAAAAATATCTGTGCCACCCGAGCCCGCCCCTGCGGAAGAGCCCGAACCAACCCCTACCCCACCCACTCCCGAACCCAAACCCGAACCCAAGCCGTCCCCAAAACCCGAACCTATTACTCTTCCCGTAACCAAACCCGCTCCTATTCCCCAGCCTGAAACCCCCGTAAAACACCAAGTCAAAGTAAGTACCACCAAGAAAAAAGTTTCAGTATCTTCTACCTCCCCTTCCGAAAGCAAAACCTCCTCCCCAAAATCCACCGCCCCAGCTGGCCCAACCGCCTCCGATATTAAAAATCGTCTCGCCTCCAAACTTCCTGCCGAAGAGGGCGGCGGCGGCGGGGACGGAGCAGGTAACGCTGGCCGACCCGATGGTGTCGCCGACGACTTCTCCTGGTACCGCGCCCTCATCAAACAATCGATCCAATCCGCTTGGAAAAAACCCCCCATTCCCGCAGGCGAAAAGATCTATACCGAAGTCGAAATCAAAATCGCTTTCGATGGAAGTGT
>CAMCDO010000048.1 GCA_945873585.1 Verrucomicrobia subdivision 6 bacterium
CCCTTGCCGCCCGCCCAAGGATCCCTACCCGCCTCCCCTATCCGCCATTCCGCACGCCTCAAAACCCCGAGCTTGCCCGCCCCCCCCAGAAGCGTATTCTTTTCCTCTCGTGTCTTACCTCCCAGAGCAATCTGGGGGACATGGGAAGAAACCCTCAACATAGTACTCCGATGGTCTCGTGACCATCTTGCCAAGCAGTCAGATTCTTCTGTCCGCTTCTTTCAACTAAGAAAAAATCCATATGACCAATTTCGAAACTCTTTTGTCCCAGTCGATGCAAAACTTCAAGGAAGGTACCATCGTCAAAGGCCGCATCATCGAACGTCGCCCTCGTGAAGTCATGGTTGATATCGGTTACAAATCCGAGGGCGCCATCGACCTCGGCGAATTTAGCCCCGCGGACGATTTGGCCATCGGCCAAGAGATCGAAGTCCTCCTCGAACGTCTCGAAGACGAAGACGGTCAAGTCGTCCTCTCCCGCCAAAAAGCAGCCCACAAACAAAACTGGGACAAAATCGTTAAACTCAGTGAATCGGGTAAAACCGTTCAAGGCATCGTTCGCGATATCGTCAAAGGTGGTCTCATGCTCGATGTCGGCGTCGAAGCTTTCTTGCCCTCCTCCCAGATCGATATCAATCCGCCGAAAAACCTCCGCGAGTTCCTCGGAAAAACCCTCGAATGCCGCATCGTTAAACTCAACGAAGACCGCAAAAACGTCGTCCTCTCCCGCCGCGAACTCATCGAAGAGGAACGCAACGAGAAACGTGCCAAACTCCTCTCCCACCTCGACAAGGGAGCCAAAGTCAAAGGCCGCGTCAAAAATCTCACCGAATTCGGCGCCTTCGTCGACCTCGACGGTCTCGATGGCCTCCTCCACGTCACCGATATGACCTGGGGTCGCCTCGGTCACCCCTCCGAACTTTTGCAAACCAACCAGGAAATCGAAGTCATCGTTCTCGAGATCGATAAGGAACGTCTCCGTGTTTCCCTCGGCCTCAAACAGATGTCGGAAAATCCTTGGGACAAAATCGCCGAGAAGTATCCCGTCAATCTCAAGATCCGTGGCAAGGTCACCAGCCTCGTGCCCTACGGCGCCTTCGTTCAACTCGAACCCGGCGTCGAAGGATTGGTTCACGTCTCCGAGCTATCTTGGACCCGCCGCATCGCTCGTCCGAGCGATGTCATTCAAGACGGACAAGAGATCGAAGCCATCGTCATCAGCGTCAGCAAGGAAGAGCAGAAACTCTCCCTCTCCGTCCGTCATCTCGAACCCAATCCATGGGAAGAGATCCACCTGCGCTACCCCGTCGGTCGCCCCGTCAAAGGGGTTGTCCGCAATACCACCGCCTATGGCGCCTTCGTCGAACTGGAGGAAGGCATCGATGGCATGATTCACGTCTCCGATATGTCGTGGACCCGCAAACCCACTCACGCCTCGGAAGTTGTCAAAAAAGGTGATACCGTCGACGCTCAAGTCCTCGGTATCGACAAAGCCAACCAACGAATCTCCCTCGGCCTCAAACAACTCGCCGAAGATCCGTGGAAGTTGGTCGAGAGCCGTTTCAAGATCGGTCAGATGGTCAAAGGCACCGTCAGTAAAGTCGCCAGCTTCGGCGCCTTTATTCAACTTGAGGGAGACCTCGACGGCCTCGTCCACATCTCGCAGATCTCCGAAGAACGTATCGCCAAGGTCAAAGACGTCCTCAAGCCCGGCCAAGAGATTGAAGCCCGCGTCATCCGCTTAAATAAAGCGGAACGACGAATCGGCCTCTCCATTAAGGCCGCCGCTTACTCCGACGAAGCCTTTGAAAAAGAGCGCAACGTGCTCGAAGACAACTCCAAATCGTCCGACTTCTTGGGCGGAATGGAAGCAGCCTTCGATAAAGCGGAAGAGGAATACCGTCCCGGCGAAAGCCAACCCAAAAGCTAAACGAGGCGGACCGTCGCCCCAAGCGACACCCTCCTCTCTTTAGCCATTCCTCCTTTATGGCCTCCGACGATATCCTCCTCGAAACCGAGGAAAAAATGGACAAGACCCTCCACAAGGTGGAGGAGGACTTCCAAGGCGTTCGCACTGGCAAAGCCTCCGCCGCCCTCGTCGAAAACATTCGGGTCGAAGCCTATGGCTCCACCATGCGACTCAAAGAACTCGCAGGTATCACCGCCCCCGAGCCGCGCCTCCTCGTCATTCAACCCTGGGACGCCGCCACCCTCGACCCCGTCCGTAAAGCTCTCGAAGAATCTCAACTGGGCATCACTCCTCAAGTTGACGGCAAACTCATCCGCCTCCCCATTCCCCAGCTCTCCGAAGAACGACGCCGCGACCTCATTAAACTCATCGGCAAAATGGCTGAAGACGGTCGCGTCGCCCTCCGTCACGAGCGGCGCCACGGTCTCGAAGGTCTCAAAAAAGAGCAGAAGGATGGCAAAATCACCGAGGACGAACTCTCCTCAGGTGAAAAAGAGATCCAGAAACTCACCGATCAGCACGTCGCCAAAATCGATCTCTTGGTCACCACCAAAGAGGCCGACCTCCTCAAAGTTTAACCCTCACGCCACTTTGGTTGATTTCTATACCACCGATCCGAGTTGACCCTTAGGCCTAACTATCAGCTAAGGCTGCCTCGGCGGCGGCACAAACGCCTTCAACTCCTCCGCCGTATTGGGATTCACTGCCGCCAGTTTTTCTAAAACTTTTTCGTACTCCCGAGTCGACCCCTGAGTCTTGAGCGCTACCCCTAGGTTGGCTAATACTTCCGTCTCTCCTGGCTTCAAAGCCAGTGCCTTCTCAAAACACCCCACCGCTTCCTTTAAATTCCCCTTTTGGTAAAGCGCCTTGCCTAATTGATTTTGGCTGTCCGCATCCTTAGGGTCCATCGCCACCAACTTCCTCAAAGCTCCAATCTCCCCTGGTTCTTGCATCGGCGCTTGGTCTGCTGCGCTAACTACCGCAGCGGGTTGACCCTTCCCTGCGCTCGAAGCCGTTCCCTCAACTGCTGGCGAAAACTCCATCAAACTCTTGGCTAACTTTGCATCCACCAAGCTCAGCGTTTGCACCGTCTTCTCGTACTCGGTCATCTCCCCCTTCGTTTTCAGCACCACCCCTAAATTCGCCAGCGTTTCCCCAGATTTTGGATTTATTTCTAAAGCCTTACGAAAAGCCTTCACCGCTTCATCATACTGCTTAGCTAGGTAGAGACTTTTACCCAGCCGATCCCATCCGTCCGCCTCCTCAGGTTTCAACGCCACCATCCTGCGCATCGCCTCGATCTCTCCTTTACTTTCCGCCGTCTGAGCAATCTTTTCGTTTTGCCCCATCATTAATCTCGCTTCTCGCCACTCTTTGCCCGTCTTCGCTACCCCCTCTCGTACCGGTTCACCAGCGACCGGTTGCGAATCTGGGGTAATCGTCGGAAGCAAGACCACCGGTTCCTTAATCAAGGCAATCGCCGCCGCCACCCCTAAAACAATTCCTACTAAAGTAAACATCACCAACTGAATCCTCACCCCCATCGTCAAACTCCGAAACCACTCCGCAATCCGATTCTCTCTTGGATCATCCAATAACATTAGAAAGGTAATAGCGACTTTTTTTCTCAATCCAAACAAAGTCTTAGAATTCCCTCCTCCAGCGCCCGCACTCGGTCTCCACCCGAAACCAACTCGATCTGCAGTTCATGCAGTCGATTCAAAGCCCGCCGTACCCCCGCTACAGGGCGATGTGCACAAATACCCGTGACCTTGCCCAACCGCCATAGGTTCGCTTTCTCCCCCTTCGCATTCCTCGGCAAAATCGATTCCGCTGCCGGATCGAGAGTCGGTTGCCCGTATCCCCCAGGAGGCGGTAGTCGCAATAAACGTGCCTCTTGCAAAACTCTTCCCAACGCCGCCAATCGCAGGCTCGAGGCCAGCAGAATGGCTAGAGCCACTTCACTCTCTCCCTGATCCAACAACCGTCGCAACCCCGCCCGAGCCGGCCCAATTTTTCCCGCCACCACCGCATCACACCAATCCCACACCTCCAACTCTCGGCGTCCCGCCCCAATCTCCCTCACCGCCTGCTCCGTCACTTTCGTCTCTGGCTTCAAATACAGTCGTAGTTTTTCAATCTCTTTTTCTAAAGCCCTCCCATCCCAACCCACGATTTCCATGAGCAACTCCACCGCTCCAGGTCCCGCACTCAACCCCGCCAACCGTAGACGCTCCCCAATCTCATCCATCCACTCCCCTCTGTCTCGCCCCCGTCTCAAATCAGGCGGATCAAAAACCTCCACCTGCCCTAGCTTCTCAAACTGCCGGAAAAACGAACGTCGCTTATCCACCCCTGGAGCCGAAACCAGGATCTGCGCATCCCCCGCAGGAATCTTCAGCAGCAACTCGTGTAGCGAAGCCAGAGCATCCAGCACCGCCTCACTTTTCCCCGCAGGGTTGTCACCCAAAAATGTACAGTCCGACAACCAAACCAATTTCCGCCCTCCCAGAAACGGCAACGTCTCCAGCCCCTCTCTGGTTTTGCGGATAGCGTCTAATGCTCCCTCTACCGTTTCCACTCGCCCATCCACCCTCTCCGCGTTCAGCGCATCTTCAGGCGCCCACTCCTTAAAAAGTTCCCTTCCTCGCCGCGATACCTCTGGCTCATCGCCTCCCCCCACCAAGATATGTTGCGGTTTGCCCTTTTCGCTAGCCGTTGCCATCGTAAAGTAATGGAACACCTCTGGGCCCCTTGGCGCAATCGCTATGTCACTGGAGAAGAAAAACCTAGTGAAGATCTTTTCCGCAAGATTGCCGACTCCTCCGACGACGCCGCCCACCATGTTCTCGCTCGCACCAAAGCCTCCTTCGCCGTCCTCAATCGCTACCCTTACAATCTCGGACACGTTCTCGTCTGCCCCTACCGCGAGGTAGACGATCTTTCCTCCCTTTCAGCCCAGGAATCAGCCGATCTCTGGACCCTCGTCAATCGTATCGTCGCCGCCTTAAAAAAAACTCTCAGTCCAGATGGCTTTAATCTCGGCATCAATCTAGGTACCGCCGCCGGCGCCGGCGTCCCCAAGCATCTTCACGTCCACGTCGTCCCACGCTGGACCAACGACTCTAATTTTCTTACCACCATCGGTGCCACCCGTATCCATCCTGGCGACCTCCCTACCGTTTACGCCAAGCTCCTCCAAGCTCTCTCCTAGCCCCTCGCCAATTTTTTGGGCTCGGAGGTCAAACCGCTCACTCCAGTCACTTCTCCCTATTCGATTCAGCTTGGTCTCGCTAGGGTTCAATTTGGATGGAACCCACCGCTCTCCTCTTCTCTGGCCAAGGCGCCCAACGCGTCGGCATGGGATCCGACCTCGCCTCCGCCTACCCCGCCGCTCATTCGCTCCTTCGTCTCTCCCCCGAACTCCTTCCAGCCGACTTTCTCGCGGTTCTGCAAAATGGACCCGAAGAATCGCTTACCCGCACCTCCTACTGCCAACCCGCCCTCTATCTCCACGGCTTAGCCCTCTGGCAAATTCTCCACGAAAGACGCCCCGATTTTAACCCCGCCGCTACCGCAGGCCTTTCCCTCGGCGAATTCACCGCCCACGCCGTCGCAGGCACCTTCTCCGCCAGCGAGGGCCTGCGCCTCGTCGCCCGCCGTGGCACACTCATGGAAGAAGCCTGCGCCCAAAATCAAGGGGCCATGCTCGCGCTTCTCGGCACCACCGAAGCTGTCGCCAACCAGATCGCCACCGCCTCAGGCTGGGAAGTCGCCAATCTAAACGGAGGAGGCCAAGTCGTCCTCTCAGGCCCCGCCGAGAAACTCGCCGCCACCCAAACCGCCGCCCAAACCGCCGGCGTAAAACGATCTATCCCCCTCAAAGTCGCTGGCGCCTACCACTCCTCCCTCATGCAGTCCGCCCGCACGGGCCTTGCCCTCGCCCTCCGCGACACAAAAATTCATACCCCCAGCATTCCTGTCTCCGCCAATTTTCTCGGACGCCCCGCCTCCTCCGAAGCCGAAATTCGTTCCAGCCTTCTCGATCAAGTCACCGGCACCGTTCGCTGGGAAACCTGTCTCCGCCAACTCGCCGAATCCGGAATCCGCCACTTCCTCGAACTCGGCCCAGGGGGCGTCCTCACCGCTCTCGCAAAAAAAACTCTTCCCGATCTTCCTTGCACCAGCGCCGGAACTCTGGCCGAACTAGAGAAAGTTATCCATGAGCTCCCCCGCTAATTCCCGCACCGCCCTCATAACTGGCGCCAGCCGTGGCCTCGGCCGCGCCATCGCCGAACGCCTCGCCCTAGAAGGATGGTCCGTCGCCCTTGTCGCCCGCCAAGTGGACAAACTCAACGAAGTCCGCGACGCCATTGTTGCCGCTGGCGGCCACGCCTCCGTCCACCCTGCGGATATTTCCGATCCCACCGCCGCCCTCCAAGTCATCACCCTCGTGGAAAAAGAGTCCGGCGGTCCACTCGGCGCCCTCATCAATAACGCCGGAATCACCAAAGATGGTCTCGTCATGCGCATGACCGACGAAGATTGGTCCGCCGTAATCGATACCAACCTCACCGGCGCCTTCCGCTGGATCCGCGCCGCCTCCCGCGGAATGCTCAAAGCCCGCGCAGGCCGCATCGTCAATATAGGCTCCGTCGTCGGCCTCGTAGGCAACGCGGGGCAAACAAACTACGCCGCCGCCAAAGCAGGCCTCATCGGCCTCACCCAATCGGTCGCTCGTGAATTTGCTTCCCGTGGAATCACCTGCAACTGCGTCTGCCCGGGCTTTTTTGAAACCGATATGACCTCCGTTTTGAGTGAAGAACTTAAATCTAAAGTGCTCACCACCATACCTTTATCTCGTTTAGGCACCCCCAAGGAAATCGCAGGACTGGTCTCCTTCCTTTGTGGTCCAGATGCCGGTTATGTCACCGGACAGGCTTGGGCCATGGACGGTGGGATGACCATGTGAAAAAATCTATTTCCAATTCCTGCATTTTTTGATTGCCTAATTGCCTCCGAGAATCCTAACTGCGCTCCGCACAAACACAGGAGTACCCACACTATGAGCGAAAAAAACACCGATCAGAAAATTAAAGACATCATCGTCGAACAACTCAGCGTCAACGCCGAGCAGGTAACCCCAGAGGCCAAGTTTATCGAAGACCTCGGGGCCGACTCTCTCGACATCGTCGAGCTCGTCATGGCTTTCGAAGAAGAGTTTGGCGTGGAAGTTCCTGACAGCGATGCCGAGAAACTTCTCAGCGTGGGCGATGTCGTAAAGTACATCGAGGACAAGCAGTCCAAATAACCCCGGCCGCTCTCCGCAATTCGCGGAGGTCCCCCTCGGCTGGGCGTTGAGCGCCCTTATTATGAGCACCCGCCGCGTCGTCGTCACCGGGCTGGGTACCCTCACACCCCTCGCCAACGATTTTCCCACCACCTGGTCGCGCCTCCTCCAAGGAGCCAGTGGTATCGGTCCTGTCACCGCCTTCGATGCCAGCGGCTACGACTGCCGCTTCGCAGGCGAAGTTCGTAACTTCGATCCCGTAAAAGCATTCAAAAATCCCAAGGACGTTCGCCGCACCGATCGCTACACCCACCTCGCCATGGGCGCGGCCGCCGAAGCCTGGCGAGATGCAGGACTCGAAGGCGCCACCCTCGATGCCGATCGCGCCGGCGTCCTCGTGGGATCAGGCATTGGCGGCCTCAGCACCCTCGAGGAACAACACACCATTCTCCGCGATCGTGGTCCAAAAAAGGTCTCCCCTTTTATGATCCCGATGATGATCAATAATATCGCCGCCGGCCACATCTCCATGCACTTCGGACTGCGCGGACCCAACTTCGCCATCGTCTCCGCTTGCGCCACCGCCACTCACTCCATCGGCGAAGGCTGGCGCCTCATTCGTGAATCCGAGGCCGATCTCATCGTCGCAGGTGGAAGTGAAGCTGCTGTCGTTCCCCTCGGTATGAGCGGATTCGGCGCCATGAAAGCCCTCTCCACCCGCAACGAAGAACCCACCCGAGCCTCCCGCCCATTCGATAAAGGCCGCGACGGCTTTGTCCTCAGCGAAGGCGCGGGCGTCCTTATCCTCGAAGAACTCGAACACGCCCGTCGCCGCCAAGCCCGCATCTACGGGGAAATCCTCGGTTACGGCGCCACCGCCGACGCTTACCATCTCACCTCCCCCGCCCCAGGCGGCGCTGGGGCCGCTCGCGCCATGGCCCTCTCCTTAAAACACGCCCGAATGAATCCCGACCAGATCGACTACATCAACGCCCACGGCACTTCCACCCCACAAGGCGATATCTGCGAAACCCAAGCCATCAAATCCGTTTTAGGGGCTCATGCCAAAAAAGTCGCAGTCAGCTCCACCAAATCCAGCCTCGGCCACCTTCTCGGGGCCGCCGGCGCCGTGGAAATGGCCATCTGCTTTAAAGCACTCGAAACCAACATCCTCCCCGCCACCATTAACCTCGAAGAGCCTGACCCCGATTGCGACCTCGACTACATCCCCCAGAAACCGCGGGAGCAAAAGATCCAGACCGTCATGAATAATTCCTTCGGATTCGGAGGACACAACGCTTGCCTCATCGCCTCCCGTCTGGTTTGATTACTAGTTCTGTGAAGGCCGAAATCCATCCTACCTACGTCGACTGCACCATGACCTGCGCCTGCGGGGCCGTCTACCATGCCCGCTCCACCAAAGCCCAAGTCCGCTTGGGTATCTGCGCCTCCTGCCACCCCTTCTTCACTGGCACCCAGAAACTCGTCGATACCGCAGGTCGCGTGGAGAAATTCCGCCGCCGCTTCGACGCCGCCACCGCCGCACCCAAGGCCAAAAAGCGCGCCTAGGCGCCCGCGCGGATTCACCTACCCGTAGCCCAACGGCACGGGTATGGTGCCGCCCTTTCCTTCGTGGAACCCTCCGCCCAACTCGCTCTTCTCGAAAACCGCCTCCAAGAACTGGATCGTGAAATGGCGGAGCCTGGCCTCTACCGCCAAGCCACCCGCGCCCGCGATCTCGCCCGAGAACATTCTCGCATCCGCACAGGCACCGAAGCCGCCCGCCGCCTCGTCTCCCTCCTCACCCGACGCCAGGAAAACGAAACCCTCCGCGCCTCCACCACCGATCCCGAACTCCGCCAACTCGCCGTCGACGAAGACACCGAACTCGCCCGCGAAGAGGCCACCACCCGAGAAGCCGTCCTGCGCTCCATTCTTCCCCCCGATCCAGACGAACACCGCAATACCCTCGTCGAAATTCGTGCCGGAGCAGGAGGAACCGAAGCTGCCATCTTCGCTGGAGATCTCTTCCGCATGTACAGTCGCTATTCCGAAGTGCGGGGTTGGAAAATGGAAACCCTCTCCGCCAGCCAGTCCGAACTCGGCGGTCTCAAAGAAATTGTTTTTGAACTCAGCGGCCCATCCGTCTTCGCCGCCATGCGCCAAGAAAGCGGCGTCCATCGAGTCCAACGCGTTCCCGCCACCGAAGCCCAAGGCCGCATCCATACCTCCACCGCCACCGTCGCCGTCCTCCCCGAAGCCGAAGAAGTGGAGTTCCATATTCGACCCGACGAAGTCCGCGTCGAAGTCTGTCGCTCGGGCGGTCCAGGAGGCCAGGGCGTTAACACCACCGATTCCGCCGTCCAAGTCATGCACATCCCCACAGGCCTTATTGTCCGTTGCCAAGATAGTCGCTCCCAAATTAAAAATCGCGCCCATGCCATGAAAATTCTTTCCGCACGGCTCCTCGAGAAGAAACGGGCCGAAGAACAGGGTCGCGTCGACGCCACCCGCCGTGAACAGGTCGGTACTGGCGAACGTAACGAAAAGATCCGTACCTATAATTTTCCCCAAAATCGTCTCACTGACCATCGCATCGGCTTCACCTCCCACGATCTTACCCTCGTCATGGAGGGCAAACTCGAACCCCTCGTCGAAGCCCTCGCCGCCGACCACCTCAAACGCCAACTCAACGATCTTCGATCCTCCAACCTCAAACCCACACCATGAAGCTCCTCGCCGTTCTCGAGGCCACCACCGGCCACTTTTCGCGTAACCTCCTCCCCTCCCCACGACTCCAAGCCGAACTCCTCCTCGCCCACGCCCTCAACCTACCCCGCCTCGGTCTTTATCTGCAGTTCGAACGCGACCTCACCCCAGCCGAACTAGAAACCTTGCGCACTCTCGTCCGCCGACGCGCCGCTCGCGAACCCCTCCAGCACCTCACCGGTTCCACCGCCTTCTCTGGCCTTTCCCTCATCTGCCGCAACACCGCCCTCATCCCCCGCCCAGAAACAGAACTTCTTGTCGAACACGCCACCCGCCTTCTCCAAAAACTTCCCCCGGGCCTAATCATCGATGTCGGCACAGGAACCGGGGCCATCCCCCTCGCCCTCAGCCGGCACCAACCCCAACACCGCTACCTCGGCCTCGATATCTCCGCCCAAGCTCTCGCCCTCGCCCAAGAAAATTCCGCCCAAGCCTCCTCCGCTCCCCCCTCAGGAACCCAAGTAAACTGGCAAGTCAATGACCTGCTCGAAGGCCAGTCCACCCCCGCCGTCTTAATCACCGCCAACTTGCCCTATCTAACCCCAGAAGAAATTGCCCAAGCCGAACCCGAAGTCCGCCACGATCCCCTCCTCGCGCTCGACGGCGGGCCCGATGGACTTCAACTCATTCGTCGCCTCATCCCCCAAGCCCTTTCCCTTACCTCTATCCTTTTCCTCGAATGTGGACCCACCCAAACCGAAACAGTCGCCGCCCTCGCCCAGTCCGCAGGCTTTCGCCGAACTCTGGTCCACCCCGACCTCACCTCCCGCCCACGCTTCGTCGAAGCTCATCGAGATCCCTAATCACTCCTCCACTTCCGCGAAAATAAATTCATCTTTGCCTCCTTCCTATCTTTGCGTGAAAATACACCTGTCATGAGACGCGCCATTTATCCAGGCACTTTCGATCCCGTCACCCTTGGCCATCTCGATGTCCTCGCTCGCGCCGCCCGCCTCTTTGATGAGGTCATTGTTGCCGTCGCGGAAGATAGTTCGAAAAACCCCACCTTCCCCACCGCCCTGCGGATCCAACTTCTGCAGGACAGCATCCGCCACGAAACCTGGGCACCCCAGATCCAAGTCACCTCCTTCCATGGCCTCCTCGTCGAATTCGCTCGCCAGAAAAAAGCCGTCGCCGTCATCCGCGGTCTCCGCGCCGTCTCCGATTTCGAATACGAATTTCAGCTCGCGCTAACCAACCGGCGCCTCCATCCCGATCTCGAATCGGTCTTTCTGATGCCACGCGAAACCCTCTCTTTCATCAGCTCCCAACTTGTTCGAGAACTAGCTCGGCTCGGTGCCCCCCTAGAAGACTTCGTTCCTCCCTCCACCGCCACCACCCTGCGCCAACACTTTTCAAAAAAATGAAAATCGACCCCCGCACCATCCCCGAGGAAGGCCTCCAACTCACTGGCTCCCTCCCCCTCGCCGATTATGATGTCCCCACCACAGGTATCCGCGGTTGGGATAAAATCGATTACCAATTGACCCTCAACAGGATGGAATCGGAAGTCACCGTCCTCGGCTCCCTCTCTGCGAAGTTCGAAAGCTCCTGCGCCCGCTGCCTTGATTTCATTCCTTGGAGCCTCGAGGTGAAGGACTTCGGTCATCTTTGCCCCATCACTGATGGGGATTTGCTCGACTTGACGCCACTCATCCGAGAGGACATCATTCTAGCCCTTCCGCTTGCAGCCCGCTGTGAGTTGGACGGCGCAGG
>CAMCDO010000049.1 GCA_945873585.1 Verrucomicrobia subdivision 6 bacterium
AAACTTAACGATTTTTTCCGTCGCCTCTACCTTACACTCATCAATCGCTACCCTCATTTTTGGAATCTTTTCTACGTCGCCTGCCACCACCTGCCCCTCATTGAGAATACCCTCTTCGTCAATCAACCCGCTTACCTTCGCCTCCGCCAAATCATCGAAACCCTCCGTCCCCGCGTTATCGTTCTCACCTTCCCCGTCTACGCCCACCTGATCGCCCGTCTCCCCAAAGACCTGCGCACCTCTTTCCAGCTTATTACCGTTGTTACCGATTCCATCTCCGTCCACCGCCTCTGGTCGTCCGCCCAAGCCGATCTCTGGATCGTTCCCAACCAACCCACTGCCCAATCTCTCCACGCCCTCGGCATCCCCATGGAAAAGATTCGGCCCGTCGGATTTCCCGTCGATCCACGCTTTGCCCTGCCCGACCCCCATTCAGGCGACGAACTCCCTGGCGAATCACCCCGCATCCTTTACCTCCTCAGCTCAGGCCTGCACGGCGGACCCCAGCTCGCCGCCGCCCTCACGGATCAACCCAACTGGGAAATTACCATCGGCACAGGTCGCGACCCGAAGGTAGCCGCCCGCATCACCGCCTTTCTCGGCTCCTCCCGCAAAAACGTCCAACTCCTTGGCTGGACTAAAGAAATGCCGAGAATCCTCGCGCAACAACACTTCGTCATCGGCAAAGCAGGTGGCGCCTTAACTCAAGAAACCATCTCCTCCCGCACCCCTTTCCTCGTCACCCAAGTCGTCCCTGGCCAAGAAGAGGGGAACTTTGCTCTCCTCAGGGAAATTGGAGTCGCCCAACTCACCCCTGACGGTCCGACCGCCGTCCGCGTCATCCAACAAGCACTCGCCGACAACGGTAAAGGGTGGAAAGAGTGGAAATCTCGCCTCGCCGCTGCCTCTAAACCCGACGCATCCCTCCGCCTCGCCGACCTCTGCCTTTCCCTCAACCACGAATAAGCGTGTCCCGCATCTGCGGGAAATAGGCGCTAGGCTTACCTTTTCTTTGTTTGAGCCGCCACTTTCAACCTCAGACCATTCAAACGAATAAAACCCGTCGCATCATCCTGATTGTACGCCCGCGTCGGATCCGCCTCCATCGTGGCAATCTGTGGATGATACAAACTCAAGCGCGATTTCCTTCCCGCTACATAAACTCCGCCCTTATATAACTTCACCCGCACCGTCCCCGACACGTTCTTCTGGCTCTCCTCCACCAAGACCTGCAAAGCCAGTCGCTCAGGCGCAAACCAGAAGCCGTAATAAACCAGCTCGCTGTACTTCGGAATCAGGCTGTCGCGTAAATGCATCACCTCCCGATCCATCGTTAAACTCTCGATCTGCCGATGGGCAAAATGCAAAATCGTTCCTCCAGGCGTTTCGTAGACCCCTCGGCTCTTCATTCCGACGAAGCGATTCTCCACCACATCCACCCGCCCCACCCCATGCTTCCCCCCCAGCTGATTCAGCTTCTGCATTACCCCCAAGGGCGAAAGCTTCTTCCCATTGACCGCGACACAGTCCCCTTTGCGGAACTCGAGGGTGACATACTCAGGCCGATTCGGCGCATCCTCTGGCGCTACTGAAAGAGTAAACATCTTCTTATTCGCAGGAGCAAACGCGTCCAGCCACGGATCCTCTAAAATTCCCGCCTCATAAGAAATATGCAGAAGGTTACGGTCCATCGAATAAGGCTTTTTCGCCGTCGCCTGCACTGGAATCTTTCTCTGCTCACAATATCGAATCATTTCCGCTCGCCCAGGGAATCTCTTCCGAAAACGCTCATCCCGCCAAGGCGCAATCACCTCCAACCCAGGAGCCAAGGCCGCTGCCGTCAGCTCAAACCGCACCTGATCATTCCCTTTGCCTGTCGCCCCGTGCGCTATGGCCTGCGCCTTCTCTTTCCGCGCAATCTCCGCCATGCGCTTAGCAATCAGAGGCCGGGCAATCGATGTTCCCAATAAATACTGTCCCTCGTAAATCGCCCCCGCCCGCATCATCGGAAAAATGAAATCCCGAGCAAACTCCTCTTGCAAATCGTCGATGTAAATCTTGCTCGCTCCCGATCTCTTGGCCTTCGCGCTTAACCCCTTCAACTCCTCTGCCTGACCAAGGTTAGCGCAAAAGGCAATAATCTCCGCCTGATAAGTTTCCTTCAGCCAAGCCACCAAGACGGAAGTATCCAGTCCTCCCGAATAAGCTAATACAATTTTCATTTAAAAAAGAAGTAGAGCCGAGATCCGCACGGGGATCAGGCAGCTACGGGTTGCACCCTACGGGCCGAACCCTTCATCCGTGCAAGATGGGGCTGAAGCTTTTCTTTGGCCGCCTTCACGCTCAATCCATATCGCATCCGCAGATCATCCGGCTTTCCATGATCAATAAATTCATCAGGCCAGCCAATCCGCACAACCGGAGTCGTCATTCCCTTGTTCGAAAGTTCTTCCAGAATTCCACTGCCGAATCCGCCCTTGATCACGTGATCTTCGAAGGTGACCACCACATCGGCACTCTGCGCAAAAAGTTCCAGTAAGGCGGTATCGATAGGTTTAGCGAAGCGTGCGTTGATCACCGCCGCCTCGATTCCCTCTTCTTTCTTCAGCTCATCCGCCAACTGCAGTGCCATCGGCAGCATCTGCCCATAGGACCAGATCACTACCTTCTGCCCGTGCCGAATCACCTCCGCTTTACCGATCGCCAAGGCTACCGGGCTCTTCTTGATCGCCACATTCGGACCCGTTCCCCGAGGGTATCGGATGGCCACTGGGCCCGCATGGAGACTGGCCGTATAGAGCATATCGACAAACTCATCCTCATCCTTGGGGGACATATGAATTAAGTTCGGCACCCCCCGTAGGTATGAGATATCGAAAAGCCCGTGATGGGTCGGACCGTCATCACCCGAAAGGCCCCCTCGATCCATACAAAACACCACTGGCAGATTTTGCAAACAGACGTCGTGGATAATCTGATCATACGCCCGCTGCAGAAAGGTCGAATAAATCGCACAGAAAGGCTTAAACCCTTTGGTTGCCATCCCTGCGGCAAAGAGAACCGCATGCTCTTCCGCAATACCCACATCGAAATATCGATCCAAATGCTTCGGCTGAAACCGATCCAACCCCGTCCCGTTGGGCATTGCCCCCGTGATCGCCACAATCCGCGGATCGTGATCTGCCATCTTGGAAAGATGATCCGCAAAAACCTCACTGTAGGTCGGTTGCCCCAACGCCTTGGTTTCGCCCGTCTCCGCATCATACGGTCCCAGTCCGTGAAACTTCTTCTGCTTGGCCATCGCTGGCTCGTATCCCTTCCCCTTCTGCGTCACCACATGAAGGATCACTGGAAAATTCTGAATTTTCAGGAACTCAAACATCTTGATCAAACTGCCAATATCATGGCCATCGACTGGACCGTAGTAGGTCACCCCGAGCTCTTCAAAAATCACGCTTGGAAAAATCATCCCTTTCACATGCTCCTCTGCCCGCCGAGCCACCTTCAGAGCCTTGGCCCCGCCCAGCTTTTCAATAAAGTGCGCCGCTCTCTCGTGCAGATGCACGAACCGAGGATCAGTAGTGATCCGATTCAAGTACCCCGCAATTGCCCCTACATTCTTGTCGATCGACCACTTGTTATCATTGAGAATCGTGATCAGCCGCTTGGTGTGGTGGGCTGCATTGTTCAACGCCTCAAAAGTAATCCCGCAGGTAAAAGCAGCGTCCCCTGCTAAACACACCACATGCTCTTTGCCTCCACGCATATCTCGTGCTGAGGCCATGCCCAAAGCCGCCGAAAGAGCCGTCCCCGCATGACCCGCTCCGAAACAGTCATGTTCACTCTCCGTGCGCAACATAAACCCATTTAACCCGCCCGCCTGCCGGATGGTGTGAAACCGATCTCGTCGACCCGTGAGTAGCTTGTGCACGTAAGCCTGGTGGCTGACGTCGAAAATAAAATGATCTGTTGGAGTTTCGAAAACGCGATGCATGGCAATGGTTAACTCCACCACCCCAAGATTAGGACCTAAATGCCCACCCGTCTTACTCAACACCGTGATCAACTCCTCCCGAATCTCCGCCGCCAACCGAGGCAGATCTTCTAAGGGAAGTTTCTTAACATCAGCCGGGCCTTTAATCTTATCAAGAAGAGGGGTCGCCATGGGAAGCTGGCTAGATGAGCAGATCGGGAGCTTCCCGACCAGCCTTCTTTCCATGCACGCTTTTGGGTGGCTCCTCCCCAATTTCCCCTAATTCACTCTCCTGGATCGACCCGTCTTTCCTCTTGGTTAACAGAGTGATGCGCTTCTCCGCCGCTTTCAGTTTTTCGCCGCAGACCTCCACGAGTTTCATTCCACGCTCGTACTTCTCCACAATCGTTTCAAGCGGCAACTCAGGCGATTCCATCTGCTCCACTAAAGACTCCAACTGCCGGAGGTTTTCCTCAAAAGATCCTTCCCCCACCGCCTTTGCCAATTTCGCCATGCGAAACTATTCCTCCCCCACCCACTCCGCGTCCAGTTCTAATCTATATACTAGCCCTTCGAAGCTCCACCCCCGACCTCGTCGGGGCCCGGAGCGAAGTAGGGTCCACCACCAACCAGATCATCTAAACTGGACCACCCAACAAAAACCTCCTCAACACCAATCCTTGGTTTACGAGTAAACTTGTAAAAGAGATTAATTTGTGCTTCCCTTCAGCCATGAATCCTACGCTTGAAACCATCGCCAAGCGTTGCGGTGTTTCTAAAGTCACTGTCTCCCTCGCCCTCCGGGGTAGCCTACGCATCTCTGCCGCCATGCGCGCCCGCGTTGCCGAGGTCTCTACCGAGGTCGGTTACGTCCCCAATCCAATGGTCAGCGCTTTAATGACCAGCATTCGCTCAAACCGCAAAAGTAAGTTTATTTGTAATTTAGCTTTTATCACTGCGTTCCCTGACCGCAGCGGGTGGCGTGAAAATCCATCTTTCTTACGCTACCACGTCGGAGCCAAGGCCCGAGCCCTCTCCCTCGGCTACGGCATGGATGTGCACTGGATGGGCGAAAAAGAAAATTATGGCCCCGAACTTTCCAAGTTTATGAGCAACCGCGGCGTTCTCGGCCTCCTTCTCGCCCCCCTGCCCGAGTACGGCACTAAAATAGGCCTGCGCTGGAAATCATTTTCCTCTGTCGCCTTTGGTCACACCTTCCATGAAGTCCCCACCCATCGGGTCACCAACAGCCAGTTCCACACCATCTTTCTTGCCTTGGACGAGTGTCTCGCCCGAGGCCACCGACGAATCGGCCTAGCCATGCCCAAGTTCGTTAACGAAAAAGTCGGAGCACGATGGCTAGCAGGCTACCTCGGCTGGCAATCCATCCATCCCCAAGAGACCAAAATCACCCCTCTGATCGTCGATGAACTTGATGAAACTGCCTTTGTCGCTTGGGTCAGAAAAGAAAAGCCTGACGCCGTCATCGCTAACCACGGCCCCGTCCTCACCTGGCTTCGCACCAACGGCTGGCGCGTGCCCGAGGACATCTCTTTCATCCACTTAAACTGGACTCCCGAAAAAGGAGAAATCAGCGGACCCAACCAGCAACCCGAGGAAATCGGCTCTGCCGCAGTCGATCTCCTTGTTGAAGAAATTAATCAAAACCGACGTGGGGTGCCCACCACCCCAAAAACCATCACCCTCGAAAGTAAATGGCACGAAGGCACCACCTGCCCCACCCGGCCCCTCTAAAACTATTCTCGCACAGCGTGAATCGCTACTTCGTCACACTGAACCGTATAAACCCCTTCCCAGTAGACCCCATATCGATCGCAAACTTCTGCCTCTCGCAACCGGCTGGCACACCATCCTGACTTATTCCTACAGCCGACCCTCTCACCTGTGTAATCGAACCGGAATTTCCGTAATTCCCCAAATCCGTTACCGCCTGCCCGATGATCGTCAATGTGGCGTCCTTACGCACAATCGCCGTTAGGCTGAGGACTGTTCCCTCCAATTTTGTCTCGGGCCGTTCCCCAGGAGTCGACGGACTCGTCGCACCACCAATCGCATACATCATCAGAAGTTCGGGTGTCATCGCCACTCCCTCTCCAGCCCAATTCGCGAACGTTGGCACAACCGTTAATGTCCCGTTTATATATGTGAATGCATAGTTCCCCGCACGGAATCGACCAAATGCCACGCCAATAGGATTGGATGGAGTAATACTGTACAAACCAGCAGCTCCATCAGCCTCCGCACCACCCGAGACAGTTAAGGTGACGGTGCTTATTTCTTCACCTACCGCCAACCCTTGGGATGTAAATCCGCTTTGCCCTGCTCCGAAGCTAGATAAAATACCAGCGGTCTTAGATTGATCATTCGCTTGGATGGTTGCAGGCCTAGGAGAGATATCTGCAGACAAACCAGCAGGTTGAACCACTTGGTAATTGGGTGCCTCCCCCCCACTTAAGACATATCCAGACACGACAAGTCCGATACCTGCCCCTGCGTTCTCACTGACAAAGGAAACTAAGGGAGTTCCACCCAAAACCACACTCGCCTGATCTACTAACTCAACCCCAAGCAAATTGGCCGTTCCAGTTAATGTGCCTGATAAAGTTCCATCATATGGTTTATTGGCCGCACCCAGCTCGACAATCACAACCTCCTTCGGGGAAATGGTTGCCGTTACTGTTGGGGCCGTGACCGAGTAGTTTCCATTCGGATCGGTGAAGCCCGAAATCGTCACCGTCTTGCCTACGCCGACATTTTTGTCCGAAAAAGAGGCACTAGGGACGCCTGTCACACTTAAATCATCTCCGTTGGCTAACCCCACATAAGTTGGCGTTCCCGTGATCTGTGTGGCGGTGGTTCCATTGTAAATTTTGTCCACTCCGACCAGACCGCTGATCGTGAGCTGCTTCTTACCCACATAACTTGCCACTGTGGCTACGGTAGCTCCGGCTGATTCCGCGCTATTGCAAGTGACGTTTCCTGAATAGGTGCCGACAGGAGTTGTGGCCGTCAACCTCACATAAATCGTCTTCGCCGCCACCGTCCCTGCCGCTCCCACTGTTTGCGTTGCAGCATATCCGGAAGCACCGCCCACCGTCTGGGAAATTTCATAACCCGAGGGCGGATTAATCCGAATTCCTTCAGTCAGATTTAAACCGGAAACCGTGAAGCTGGTCGGCACAGATGATGCAGTTCCATAGGTCGTGTTCACTGCCGCCAACGTTCCGCTTACATTGACCGCGGGTATTACCGCACCCACAGGATCGATCGTTATCACCAGTTGGGCCGTTCCCGTTCCAGAACCATTCGTTGCGGAAATTGAAACATTGAAAGTTCCTGCCGCCGCCGGAGTTCCTGTGATTGTCCCTGAGGCGAGCAAGAGCCCAGCAGGCAATCCCGTTGCCCCAAAGGAGGTCGGACTGCCGGAAGCTGTGATCTGATAATTAAACGCCGTGCCCACCGCGCCCGACTGCGCCAGTGAACTACTGATCACAGGTGCAGAGGCTGAGGAGTTCACCGTAATCACCAAAGTGGCCGATCCTGTTCCCGAAGCATTTGTTGCGGAAATCGTCACATTCGAGGTTCCCGCCACTGTCGGAGTTCCTGTGATTACTCCCGTCGATGTGTTGATGCCAAGTCCCCCAGGCAAACCTGTTGCTCCATAAGATATCGGACTACTGGAAGCCGTAATCTGATAATTAAACGCCGTGCCCACCATCCCCGACTGTGCCAGAAAACTGCTGATCACGGGTGCTGTCACACTTAAAGAGGACTTCGTCACGATGATGTTGTCCAAGAAAGCACGCTTGGCCGTGGTGGCCAAAGTAATCGTGGTGGCCGCCGTTCCAGAAGAAAAACGCACGACCTTGGTCTCAAAACTTCCAGTCCTGACACTCGTATAGGTCACTGTTTGCGATGGTTGCCCAGTCGCCGTGACAACAATACCTCCCTCAACCGTCGTCCATCCTTTGACGTCAAAACTCACGTCGAAGGCTCCCCCGCTTAGATCCAAGGCCTTGCTTGTAATCGACCCACTGGCGCTGTTGCTGCCAAGTTTCACAGCGCCGCCCGCTTGATACGCCTTCACAACGGTTGGAAACAATGTGTCCCCCGCCCATGCCGTCAGCTGATTAATGATTGAGGTGTTGTCCCCCGAGGTCAGTGCGGCAAAATCCTCACTCAACACAATTGGCACAACCACAAAGTCGGTCGCACTTGTTCCCGTTCCAAATGAGTTGGTCACCGAAATCTTCCCGGTTGTCGCAACCCCCGGCAAGATGGCGGTGATCTGAGTTAGTGAATTCACCGTGTACGAAGTGCTTGGAGAACCATTAAAGCGGACAGCTGTAACCCCTGAAAAGTTACTCCCTGTAATCTTCACAGAAGTCCCCGCCGCCCCGCTTGCAGGGGAAAAAGAACTTATCACTGGCGAACCGTCTCCACTTAACACAGAAAACTCAACCGCAGAGGACGTAGTCACAGCCCCCTCACTATCCGTCGCACGGGCCGTTAATAAATAAGTACCCGGAGAAGTTGGTATCCAAGTCGCGCTGTATGGACTTAACATATCTGTCGAAATAACGGTCGTTCCGTAAAGAAACTCAACTTGCTTCACGGATCCGATCTGAACCGTGGTTGCCATATCAGCGGCAGTTGCAGTTAGTGTTACGCTTTGCCCTAGCGGAACCGCGGCACCATTCGAAGGTGGAGTCAGGCTGACAGTAGGGGGCGGATTGGCCTCCGCGCTCGAAGCCCCTGTTACAATTAAGGAAAAGGCTTGGGTGGTAGTAGTCAGCGATCCATCTAAAGATACCGTGATAATGTAGGTTCCCGTCTGGGTTGGGGAAGGAAGATCGACTCTTTCCACATTATCGACGTTGTTTTTTCCTTTGGTGGCATTCTGGATCATCGAAGCCTGAGTCCAAGTTCCGACAAAAGGCATCGTGTATGGTTGGTAGATTGTAGTGCCGTCGGGAGCAGTAATTTTTAAATCGAGATTATGCTTCAGGTTAGGGGTGCGACTATCCGTCGCCGTCTGAGCCGTGCCTGCAGGATCGGTCCAACAAAGTGTTGCCTTGAGCGGACTCACTCCATCCCACCGATACAGGTAACTCCTTATTTTTGAAGAGTTACTGATCGAGTCATCCACCATCTTGGGTGCAGCCAAACTGGCTTTGTGGGCCAGGATTACATCTGCTGCGGCTTTTACATTTAGGTATCCCCATCCGTACTGATAGTCAGGTCCTGGGCGTCCCACATCATCTGCCGTGTGGATTAAAAGCCCCTTCAACATACTGGAACGCATTCGTTGGCTCGAAAATTCCCTGCTGTACAGTTGAACCAATAAAGTAGCCGAGCCCGCTGCATTCGGAGTTGCCATACTAGTGCCGCTATAAGTTCCATCATAAGCCGTATCGCTTGTGGAAACAGGAGAGTACACACCCACCCCGTTCGCCACCAAGTCGGGCTTGATCCTTCCATCGTCACACGGACCCATACTAGAAAAAGAGGCCAAAGTACCTTTAGTGACGTCGCGAACCCCCGAAGTGACTGCATCGTCCCCTGCCCCCACAGTTAAAACATTCTTCGCAAGGCCATTGAAGGTGATCGACTGATAGCCCCCAAGCGAGGGCAGATCCGTTTGCTCATTTCCCGCCGCCCAAAATACCAAGTAGTAAGGCAAACTTAAAACAAGTGCATCCAGCTGGTTACAGTAGAATTCGTACCGCCCCATGTCTGCGGTAACGGCATCAAACCCATAGGAGTGATTAGAGAGCGGAATCTTTGTCGTAAAAGAATCACTCGTGGTAGCAGCTCCAACGGCTGTCATTTCGGCGCTGTCACTGATCCAATCATAGGAATCAATCGCCACAAGTGGCGCCATTCCCTTGGCACTGGCCTGAGAGCCGGAGGCTCCGATTGTTCCTGCAACGTGGGTGGCGTGATTATTCACTGCAACCGTTGAGTTCTTCTTCACAACTCGGGTTGTGTTAAATTCTTGGTGCGAGTTACGAACGGATCCCCCGTCCCAAACCCCTACTTTGATTCCCGAGCCATCCAGATTATAAGGAGCCGTTTGACGGATCAGATTCGCACTGGTGGAAATGGCCGCGTTGGCGTTGAGGGTCGTTCGATAAAGAGGTTCCTCGCCCCGAAAATCGTAAAGAATGCTTAACTTGTGGCCTGGACCATCCAAGCGCACGGGAATATCCAGCAACTCCGCCTTAGCTAAAACGGCTTCGTAACGAACCTCCTCACGATTCGACATAAAAGCCACAACGGCTGCCCTTGTCTCAGGATCACTCATGTCCGCACTTTCAAGAATTTCCGAAATCGATCTACGGGGATCAATTTGTGAAACTATCTTATAGGTCTTTTTCTGCTCTTTTGTGGCTGTGCTAACAGACCAAGCTCCGGCTCCACTCGCATAGGGAGCAACTTCTCGTGATATTTTAGTTTTCGTATCGGCCGAATTTCCTTTTTCGTCTAAAGATGTTGATCCGCTTTCACCATTTCCCACTTGGTTAGTATTTGCACCTTCTTTGGATGCCTCATTTTCCTTTTGGGCAGCTTGATCACTGTCCTCTCCGACAACTACTTGGGCACTCTGAGATGCGCTTTTTTTGATGTTTTTTTCATTCCGATCCGTTTCTAATTTGAAATTCAGTATCCCAAGAACTAGACAAACCCCAAATACAGAAGCTAATACATTGCGCACCAATGACTTATTGCCTTTAATTTTCACCGTTAGCCTCTCAAATTCAACTTACACAATAATGCCTTTTTTGCTAGTCCAACCAACTATCTCAAAAGCGACAATTTGTGACAGAATTTCATCTTTAACCTAAACAAAACCTACCTTTTACCGTCTCCTTCCTTCTTTCTCAAATTTATATCCTAGTTAGCATCCGTACTTATGGCCACCGACCCCACTTTCACCCTTTACGACACCACCCTCCGCGATGGTGCCCAAGGTGAAGGCGTTCACTTCTCCCTCCCCGATAAACTTCGCCTCGCCGAACGCCTCGCCTCTTACGGATTCCACTACGTCGAAGGCGGTTGGCCAGGCTCCAACGACAAGGATCGAGACTTCTTTGCCCAAGCCGGAAAACTCCACTGGGGCTCTTCCAAACTCGCCGCCTTCGGCTCCACCCGCCGACCCAACGTCGACGCCGCCGACGATTCCCAGATCCGCCTCCTCCTCGAAGCAGAAACCCCCGTCGTCACCATCTTCGGAAAAAGCTGGCTCCTTCACGTCGAAAAAATCCTTCGCACCACCCCAGTCGAAAACCTTCGTATGATCGCCGACACCGTCGCCATCCTCAAAAAAGAGGGACGCGAAGTCATCTATGACGCAGAACACTTCTTCGATGGCTACAACGCCGATTCCGATTACGCCCTCCGCACTCTCGAAGCCGCCGCCGAAGCAGGAGCCCACTACCTCGTCCTCTGCGATACCAATGGCGGTCGCCTCCCATCCGAAATCGCCACCACCGTCCGCTCCGTCCGAGCCCGTTTTCCCCAGACCAAAATCGGAATCCATACCCACAACGATTGCGGCCTAGGTGTCGCCAATGCCGTCGCCGCCGTCCAAGAAGGCGCCCTTCAAGTCCAGGGCACAATGAATGGCTACGGAGAACGCACCGGAAACTGTAACCTCACCACCCTTCTCCCTCTTCTTGAACTCAAACTCGGAAAAAAAATCCTGCCCGACGGCAATCTCCGCCA
>CAMCDO010000050.1 GCA_945873585.1 Verrucomicrobia subdivision 6 bacterium
ATGGTGAAATCTGATTCTTCGATAATATGTTGTTTGGGTCTTTTGATTGGATCGAGAGTAAGCCACCTAGCACCAGCAGGTAGCAAAAACTCTAAGTAAGCCTTCAGCCGAAAGAGCAGATTATGACGGGAAAAGTTAGCACCCTCGCCATTCAACCCCCTTCCCTATTCGCGTCAGTGTAAAAATGCCTCCACCGAGGTTAGGATTCGCGCGTAAGCTACTCCCCAAACCACACTGAAGCGTGGTCCCTTTTCCAGATATGTTTTACGTGCGTTCGGTTCAGCTCTGCTTCCGACGCAGTAACCGAGTCAGCACCAACCCACCCAAACCAAAGCCTAGCAAGGCTCCCGTGGAAGGCTCAGGAATAACGGCCATCAAGTTGAGTGTACGCAGGTTGGCATCTGTTCCTGCGACAACCTGAAATCCACCATTAAAGTTGGCCGTATCTATGTTAAACAAATCGGTTAAGTTAGCGTTGTCAGCGATGTTTCCGGTGAACGATCCTGCCTTGGCGATAACCCATTCGCGACGTGTTGAGCTGGTCAAATCGAAGCCTGAAAGACTATTCAAAACCAAGTTCATTTTCGCATTGGAATTAAGAGCACTCAGATCAAGCACCCCAGTGACGGAGAACAAATCCCAGTTGGTGCCTGCCGCAGCTGAAGAGGCATTACTATCGATCTCCCAACTGTAGGTCGACCCCGCCTGCCATATAGAGGAAGCGGCCGTCAAGGTCCCAGGACTGTTCCCAGGCTTCAGGAATGAACCGCTCGCGAGGGTGACCGCACCCACCGATCCCGATCCACTTAAGCTACCTGTGTCATTCACCAACACGGCTCCAGTATTTAAGAGAGATCCGGTCACTGCCAATGTCCCTGCGTTGATACTAGTTGTTCCCGTATAGGTGTTTGCTCCACCCAACACTTGCGTTCCAGCCCCAGTTTTAGTTACGGCAAGAGCACCCGTGATCTCCCCACGATTTTTCAACGTCCCTGATCCAAAGGTAGTTGTAACACCGCTACTCGAACCAATAGTCAGAGTAGCAGTGCCCGCCGAGGTGACCGTGTTTTTTGTGGTTTGATCTACAGTTGAAACCGTCGATTCGAGCCCTTTGATCTCCTGGCTTCGCCCATCGAGATCAAAGGTGGCAGTAGTGCCTGCAATTGTACTACTTCCAGCCGCGCCAAGTTTTAAAAGCGAGCCAGTGGGTAGACGGTTGTCGCCGACGGCGAGTTTCAAGATTCCGTTATTAGCTACCGTATATCCGGTGTAAGTGCTCACGCCACCCAAAATTAAAGTCCCTGCTTCCGACTTAGTCATTTTTCCTACAACGCCTAATTTATCAGCAATCACTCCATTAAAGGTGGTGACCCCAGTCCCAACAATGCCTATTGAGCTGCTGGTACCAACGAATATATTTCGAGAAGAATCGATCGTCGTCGTAATTCCAACTGTACTGGCGGCATCGCCGGCTATTACTAATTTCCCATCCACCGTAATACTTGTTGTGCTTCCAAAGGCTCCGTTACCATTAAAGACTACATTACCAGCCGTGATGGTAACCGGCCCGCTGAAGGTATTGCCCGTATTTCCAATGAACACATCCCCTGTGCCTGTAGCTGCACCGGTGAAGGTTAGACCCGACCCTGCCGCTCCAGAAATAATGCCTCTGTAAGAGCGCGTACCACCCGTCGTCGTATTATTAATCGTGCGTGTCGCATTTCCAAGTGCCACGCTGCCACTCCAAATAGCATTCCCACTACCACTATTCTCGAAATCGCCACCTATGGTTACAGCAGAGTTTGCATAAGTTCTAGTACCGGTTGAATTAATTGTCCCACTGTTAATATTCAACGCAGCATTTGCTCCGCCGAAAGAATTGCTCCCGCCTACAATCACCGTTCCTGCATTTAGGGTGAAACTGCTTCCAGCAGCTAGGGCGTTACCTTGGGATGCGTAGTTCCATGTTCCCGAGCCACTTTTTGTAATAATTTGAGCACCCGATGTTGACCAGTTTTGGCCAGTAGTCCAAGTAAGAGTTTTTCCTGCCGCAACGTCTACAGTACTTCCGCCTGATTTGAAAGACATCGTGCCAGCTTGAGTAACCGTCGTATCCGTATTAACCGTAATGTTTCCTACAGTTGTCGTTGCAAATGTTGCCACGGCAGCAACGGATCCGCCAAATATAACGTCGTTACTCGAAACCCAAGCCCCCGTAAAAGGTCCGCTAGCACTGGTTCCCCATAGAGCGCTCGTCCAAGTCCCACCTGTTCCGGCCTGATTCCAATACACCACCGCCGCTTTTGCATCACTCGACCAACCCGCCAACGAAAGAGTAGTGAATATTGCAATGGCAAACTTGTAGCTCGCAAATGTATTGAGAATGCTATTTTTCAATGTTGAGTTTTTCCTTTTGTTCGATCCAGCTATGACGTTGTTTAAATTGTTGCTCATATTATTTGGACTCCTTAGGGCTACAAACGTTCAAACAAAAGACTGTTTGGTTAACGCTAAACGTGCTTTTATTTGTAAATATTTTGCTCACCTTCGATAATCATACACTTAGGACTACAAAAAATCAAGTTTTTATCATAGCAAGCGGTTATAAAGTCCAGCTAAGTATTACATTTACATATCCATCAACGATTTAATTATATTATTTAATGGTATTTAAATTTATATTACACGTTATTCTTAGCCATTTTAGTCTTTTACGACCCATACTTAAGTAATAACCTATTGATAGTTCTGGCACAGGCTTGGCCTCCACATTCTTTTAAAATTACACTCCGCTTAATCCCTTAACCAGACCCGTCAATCTTTGCACATTCATACGTCTTTATACCAGCAACTTATGAAAGATCTTACTTAGCTTAAGTAATTATCTTAGAAACATACAAAGAGTACCTAGGCCTAAGCCTAGCGTCCACCTTCAGCTGCCTGGTGCTCTGCTTAATCCATTAGCTTACCATTCACACTTTTTAACATTCCCACATTCTGACATCTGGAATCCCCTTCGCGTCCCAGCGCCCTCCGAAGCTCAGCGAGGTTTACCAAGACCGAGCGAAGGAGGGTTAGCGACCTTGGCGTGAGCAATCCGGGCCTCTCGCAACCGCGGGATCAATCACTCTATCGGCCGATGGAGAAACTTCTGGACCTTTCAATAGCCGCTCTCACAGAGGCAGCCAAAATATAACTATGGCAAAACAGCCTCTTGCTTGTAGCTACAAATGTGCTACATATAAGCTATGTTAAAAACGACCACCATCCGAGCCCGAATCACCCCCAGTGTTAAAACCCAGGCGGAAAAGATTCTTTCCTCATTGGGCATGACTGCCTCTGATGCGATTCAACTCCTCTTCCATCAAATCCAGCTCCACCGCGGACTTCCCTTTGCGGTGACCCTTCCCAACGCACAAACCGCCAAAGTTCTTCGGGACAGCCGAAAGGGCAAAGCCGTGACGCACCATGAATCAAAGAAGCACCTCTATCAGCACCTTGGCCTTTGAGATCCATCAGTAGCACCACCGTATTCAGGAAAGACGTCAAACGAGCCCAAAGGAGAGGCAAAGAACTTTCGAAACTTAAAAAGGTCATTGATCTTTTGATCGAAACCGCACCTCTGCCACCAACCTACAAAGACCATCCACTTCATGGGGAGTTTGCGGGATCCCGCGATCTCCATATCGAGCCTGATTGGATTCTAATTTATACCGCCTCTCCCCTACATCTGCGCTTAGAACGCACTGGCACACATTCCGATCTGTTTCGCTGATTTCTAGCTAACCGAATATTCGGAGTTCCCCACCAATCCGATTAATGGCGTCAGTCTGAAGAGGAAAGAGAGGATTTTAGTTTATCGGGCCGGTGGAATTTTGGTCCCCTGCAGACCCGCCACTGACCTAATCTTCTTTCGCCTCCGGCTAGATTAGATTGACCGCCCTTGCTTTTCCTTCGGCAAATCATCGGGCCGGTGGGATTTGAACCCACGACCTCTTGTACCCGAAACAAGCGCACTACCAAGCTGTGCTACGGCCCGAATGAAATAGTATTATATCCCTTTCGCCACCCCCCCGAAAGATTAAACACTTCAAAATCCCTTGTACCCGAAACAAGCGCACTACCAAGTCTACCCCGATTCCTGTCGGGGCTGTGCCTCCCCCGACCAGCGTCGGGGCTACGGCCCGAATGAGATAAAATATAAGCTAAAAAATCTCTGGTCTAAAGCCAAAAGGAAAGGGGCTTAGGAGTTATGGGCTGAAGTCACCTAGAAACCTTCACACCTTAAATCTTTCTTAACCCCTTAATCCCTTAATCCCTTCTTATCCTACCCCCCCTTCGCCAACTCCTTCGCCCGGCGAATCGCCGCCTCCATCGCCTGCTCCGCTAATCCTCCCAACCCAGCCGCTTGCAAAACTTTCAACCCCGCCTCTGTCGTTCCCCCAGGACTCGCCACCGCTGCACATAGCTCACTCGGCTTGATACCCTCCCGCACCAAAAGTGCCCCCGTCCCCAACATGGTTCTCGCTGCCAACTCCACCGCCGCCTTCGGCGTCAACCCCGCCTTCACCGCCGCATCCGCCAACTCCTCCACCCACTTCGCCATAAATGCTGGGCCCGACCCACTCAACGCCGTCACCACATCCATCTGCTCCTCTTCAATCTCCAACACATACCCACCCGCCGCAAAAATTTTTCGCGCAATCTCCATATCCTCCTTCTTCGCCCCAGGTCCCACGCACAGTGCGGTCACACCCTCTCCCACCCGCAACGCCTGATTCGGCATCGCCCGGACCACCCGCGCCTTCTCCCCAACCTCCTTGCCCAACCTCTCCGTCGTCACCCCAGCCAAAATCGAAATCAAAAGGTACGAACCTTTTCTGCTCTGCAGCCATCCAGCAACGTCTTTCAACATCGCTGGCTTCACAGCCAACAAAATCACATCCGCCTCTTCTACCTCCTCCACCTTCTCGACAAACTTTACCCCCGCCCCCATCTCTTTGCTCAACGCCTCTCTCCCTTTCGAATCCGCCTCACACACCTCCAAACTCCACAATCTCTCCTTCTGCAACATTCGCAGAATCGTCCCCCCCATCCGTCCCGCGCCGATCATTGCCAGTTTCATGCTATGGGTAGGTCTAACCGAAAGGCAGGAATACGCACGATCAGATCCTTTCCCCCTTCATCTTTCGCCAAATACGCTCCCGTCGCCTCACTATCCGAATCCACCAAATGATAACTATTATAATGAAACTGATCCCCAGGAGTCAGTCGAGGGAACTGACCCACCACCCCATCCCCCTCGATCATCAATCGATGCCCCTGGGCATTCGTCACGACCCACTTTCTCCCGACAATCGTCACCGCCTGCGGGCTATCATTATGAATCGTCACATAATAAACAAACTGATGCGGCCGATCCGGCGGTCCACCTGCCCCCAGTACGTACTCCACCCGATCCACACTCACCCATAACCCTTTCGCCTCTTTTTTCTGAGTCAAGCTGGCCATCTTATCCCCTAACCCTACCACGCACCGAAACCTTTTTATTCGTCCCCCCACTCGGCTTTCTTTTCCCCAAGCAAAACTCCTCCCACTCGTACAACTTCGGATCTCTTCGCGCCGGCAATCTTTTCCGCAAACGCATTTTCAGATCCTCCTTCTTCCCATCCCCCGCACCCTCCATCCCATCCATCTTCTCCATCACATCCCCATACTCCTCCTCCAACTTGTCTGGATTCTCCCCCTTCTCCAACCGCTGCAACATCTCCCCCATCTCCCCTGGCAACTTCTGTCCACTCGCCTCCATCATCCGCCTCATCATCTTCCCCATCACTCGCGGATCAGGATTCTTTTCGTCCATCTTGGAAAACTCATCCGCCATCTTCATCATCTCTCGCTCCATCCTTGGATCCATCCCCGCTTCACTTTCCCCCTCTTTCTGCACCACCTCTTTTGCCCTGCCCGTACAAGCAAAAGATGAAACCAACTTTTCCATCCGATACCCCGACCCATCTGGACAGGACGGCACTTCCCCACCCTTCAACATTCGCCGAGCAAAAAAACTATAAATCCGATGAATATCCGGACTGTAAAATTCGTAAATCGGCATGCCCCTAAAGCCCCCCTCTACCTTTTCCCCTCCACCGCCATCTGCCGCAATGTCTCCGCATAGGCGTTTTTGCCAATCGCTTCCGCCAGTCCCCCCAACTCCTTCGCCCCAATCCACCCCTGCCGGAACGCCACCTCCTCAGGCGAACCCAACAGCATCCCCGTCCTCGTCTGCACCGTCTGCACAAACTGCGCCGCCTGCAATAATCCATCCGCCGTCCCCGTATCCAACCAGGCCGACCCCCGCCCAAACCTCTCCCCATGCAAACTCTGATCTTTCATGTAACAACGACTCAGATCCGTAATTTCCAACTCCCCCCGCGCCGATGGATTTAACCCACGCGCAAACTCCACCGCCCGCCCATCGTAGAAATAGAGCCCGCAGTTCGCCCAGTGCGACTTTGGCTTAGCCGGCTTCTCCTCAATCGAGGTAATCCGATTTTTCTCATCAAAGGTCAACACTCCGTACGACGACGGATCCGCCACCTGATAAGCAAAAATCGTCGCCCCCTTCTCTCTCGCTTGGGCCGATGCTAATAATTTCCCTAACTCCGACCCATAAAAGAAGTTATCCCCCAATATCAGACACGACGAATCCGTCCCGATAAACTTCGCTCCGATCTGATAGGCCTGCGCCAATCCCTCGGGCTTCGGCTGCTCCGCATAACTTATCTTCAGTCCCAAAGTCTGCCCGTCCCCCAACAGAAGCTTAAAAAGAGGTAGATCCTGCGGGGTCGAAATCAGAAGAATCTCCCGCATCCCCGCCAGCATCAGTACCGAAAGCGGATAATAGACCATCGGCTTGTCGTACAAAGGCAGAAGCTGTTTCGAAACAGCTCGCGTCAAAGGCCAAAGCCGCGTTCCCGTTCCACCCGCTAAAAGTATGCCTTTACGATTCATGACCTTCTCTAATCTCCCGCAAAAAGCTCCCGTAGCCAAGACCGGTTCTGCTTTTTCCTCACCTCCTCGCCTCCTTCGGCACCCCCTCCATCGGATGCCGAACCGCCGAAAGCACATTTCCCATCGGAACCTCTGACTCCGACATTCTTCCCAAAAACTCTAAGAGCACTACGACCCTTGTATCTACTTGGCCAAGAAATGGACCGCTTCGATCGAGTCACTTTCCACTGCCTAGTCCTGCTCTTGCCCTATTTAAAATTCACGGACAAAGAATTCCGCCGCGACTTCGGCTCGACACTTCCGTGATTTGGCCTATCGAATTCCCATGGCTTTAACTCTTTCGAATAACCGAATGATTGGGGGGGTCTGCGGCGGGCTGGCCGAGTGGCTCGGTTGGGACCCCACCCTCGTCCGCATCCTCTACACCATTCTCACCATCTTCACTGTCTTTTCTGGAGCCATCTTCTACCTGATCCTCTGGATCATCATGCCCAAAAAATCCTAGAGTTTACCCTCCTGGATGGAGAAATCCTTCGGTGCCACGGAAAATTATCCCCTCCCCGCACCCACTAAATCGCTCTCCTATTTCTTCTCTCCAACCTCGACTTTACTGACTTTCGAAGGGACAGAAACATAACTTTGCCGATCCAGCTTCTGCATCCAAAACCATGCCCCAAAAGCACAAAGAACAATCAGACCCCCAAATAAAAGAACTCGAATCTCAAAAATAGCGACCCTCGACACACCCGCGCCCTGCCCCGCCCAACCTTTTTTTCCAAAAATAGCGCTTAAAATAGACACTCCCTTAAGATACACGAAATTAAGCTTATTAGCTATGTTTGTTATTTTAGCTTTTTAGGAGTATTTCTCCTTTCCAATACGCTGTCGTGACCTTTCTCCCTCGTTGTGGCAAACCATAGGACTTGTCCTTCTCCGCCCAAAAAAGAACGAAACTCAGCTCGACACACTGGATCATCCTTTCGATGGTCATCGGTATTGCGCTAGGACACTTTTTCCCCTCCGCTGACTTTCCGAATCTGGCCGTCGCAGAAAAAGCCGTCTCCTCCGTCTTTTTGCGGATGATTAAGTCGATCATCGTTCCCCTGCTTTTCAGTACCTTGGTGGTCGGGATTGCAGGACACGGGGACGATCTCAAAAAGGTCGGTCGCCTCGCCTTCCGCTCTTTCATTTATTTCGAACTCGTCACAACCCTCGCTCTCATCATCGGACTGGTCGCCGTCAACTGGATCCAACCTGGAGTCGGCGTGAACTTATCCACCGCCAGTGCCGAGACAGGTACCACCTACGCCCAAAGCAAAGTCACTTTCCTTGGGGTGATCGAACACATGGTTCCCCAAAGCTTCTTCGAAGCCGCCACCCACAATGAAGTTCTTCAGATCGTCTTCTTCTCCATTCTCTTTGCTTTGGGTCTTTCCCAGGTCTCTGGCAAACCCAAACAGGTGATGCTCGATTTCTGTGAATCCCTCTCTGAAGTGATGTTCAAGTTTGTTGGGATCGTGATGAAGTTCGCCCCCTTCGGAATCGGGGCGGCCATTGCCACCACCGTGGGAACCAGCGGACTGGGCGTTCTCAAAAGCCTCTTCCTCCTTGTCGGCACTCTCTACGGATCGTTAATCGTTCTCATCGTCGGGGTTTTTATCCCTATCGCCCTCCTGACGCGAATTCCCATTCGCCTTTTCTGGAGTTACATCAAAGAGCCATGGCTCATCGCCTTTACCACCGCCTCGAGCGAAGCCGCCCTGCCCCTCGCCATGAAACAGCTGGAAAGGTTCGGCTTGCCCAAGCGGATCATCGCCTTCGTTCTACCTACGGGATACTCGTTCAATCTGGACGGATCCACCCTTTATCTAGCCGTAGCCAGTGTTTTTGCCGCACAGGCGGCGGGGATCCATATGCCCATCAGCCAACAAATTCTCATGATGCTCACCCTCATGCTGACCTCCAAAGGAGTAGCCGCCGTGCCCCGCGCCTCCCTCGTCATTCTGGCAGGAGCCCTCACCATGTTCGGCCTACCCTTGCAGGCGGTCGCGGTCATCCTAGGCGTGGACGCCTTGATGGATATGGCCCGCACCTCTGTTAATCTCATGGGCAACTGTCTCGCAACCGCGGTCATAACTCGATGGGAGGGAGAATTTCCCAGAAATCCTCCCCAAGCAGAAGCAAAGTCGGCTTAAGCCTTTTCGCAGGTAACACAGCCGCCTCGTCTCTGTTGCGGTCACCACCGAAATATCCAGTCGCACGGCAAACCGGTTTATGGCAGGAGTGACGACGTAATTTCTGCCCCTAACCACGTCGGAAGAGCCGTTCAACGGGCCATCTTTTTCCTTTTCGTCGGGACCTCTTGCGAAGAAGCGGTGGAGCTCAACATTAGAATTCCGCCGTGAAAAAGAGTGAGAATCGTGTCGTATTTGGTTTTTTTCAGAGCCGGGCGATAAGTAGTTCCCTCTGGTAGATCATCTCCTTAGGCAGTTCGTGGTATATTTTGAGGTAAAGCTCATTTTGGAAAACCAGTTCGCGGCGCCATGCCTCGGGGTTGATCTCCATCATCTCGGCAAACCGTTCGGGAGTCATCCCCTCAATCCCCTGCAAGTTAATGTCCTCATAACGCGGAATCCAACCAATCGAAGCCTCTCGTGCATCCTTCTGCCCATGACAACGACCAATAATCCATTCCAACACCCTCATATTATCTCCAAATCCAGGCCAGTAGAACTTCCCTTGGGCATCTTTTCGGAACCAGTTCACGTGGAAAATACGCGGAAGAATCTTGATTCGTTTCCTCATCTCCATCCAGTGATCGAAGTAGTCGCCCATATTGTATCCACAGAACGGTAACATGGCCATCGGGTCCCCCCGCACCTGCCCCAGCACCCCCGCGGCCGCCGCCGTCATCTCCGAGCCCATCGACGCCCCAACAAAGACCCCGTGAAACCAGCTGAACGCTTGAAAAACCAGAGGAATAGTCGCGGCACGGCGCCCGCCAAAAATAATCGCACTGATCGGTACGCCCGCAGGATCATTCACCTCCTTGGCCAAAGCGGGATTATTGGAGCTGGGCGAAGTGAATCGGCTATTGGGATGAGCCGCCGCCTTCCCACTTTTCGGATCCCACGGGTTTCCCTGCCAGTCGATCAGGTTCGCTGGGGGAGGATTATCTTTCCCTTCCCACCAAACATCCCCATCCGCCGTGCGGGCGACGTTGGTAAAGATCGTATCGCGGGCCATCGCCTTCATCGCATTAGGATTCGATTTCTCGTTCGTCCCTGGCACCACCCCAAAATATCCGTTCTCGGGATTGATCGCGTGCAGACGCCCATCGGGGGCAGGTTTCATCCAAGCAATATCATCTCCAATCGTGGTTAATTTCCATCCTTGGTAGGAAGCAGGCGGAATCATCATGGCAAAGTTCGTCTTGCCACAAGCCGAGGGGAAAGCGGCCACCACGTAGGTTTTGCGACCCGTCGGATCCTCCACACAAAGGATCAACATGTGCTCCGCCAACCACCCCTCATCCCGACCGAGGAACGAGGCGATACGCAACGCCAAGCACTTTTTCCCGAGCAAGGCATTGCCGCCGTACCCTGACCCTACAGAAATGATCTCGTTCTCTTCCGGAAAGTGGGAAATGTAACGTCGCTCTGGATTGCAATCGAGAACCGAGTGGGTTCCACGGTTGAACTCCTCCCCAGCCCCCAAATGATCCCAAGCCACTTTTCCCATACGCGTCATGATCCGCATGTTCAGGACGACATAGATCGAATCGGTCAACTCGATGCCTACTTTGGACAAAGGCGAACCGGGAGGTCCCATCAGGTAAGGAATGACAAACATCGTTCGACCTTTCATCGCACCTGCCAGCAACCCACGCATCTTCTGCCGCATCGCCTTCGGCTCCATCCAGTTGTTCGTCGCCCCCGCCTCTTTCTGCCTCCGGGTACAGATGTAGGTGCACTGCTCAACTCTCGCCACATCGTTCGGATTGGAGTGATGATAGTGACAACCAGGCCATTTTTTCTGATCGAGTGGAATCAGTACCCCTTGCTTTACCGCCTCCTCAGTCAGATAGGTTTTTTCCGCTTCCGAACCATCGCACCAAAAGATGTGCTTAGGCTGGGTGAGGGTTGCGGTTTCTTTGACCCAGGCAACCGCAAATTCGTTCGTCGGCATTGCCTTCCCCAGTCGATCGGTGGGTGCAGTAGAAAGAATCGTCACGTCTAATCTTCCCCACTAGCGCAATTTTGGCAAACGCCGAGAAGCAGTTATCAGAGAAACTGTCTTAGACCATGAATTAAACTATCGCCTGACCCCAATGGCTTTTTCGAAGCGCAAGTCGTTGAACATAAGATTTGCATCATGACCAACGTCGGGCACCTCCACCTTGGTCCAATTAAATTTCCAGCCCTTATCCTTGGCCAACTTCTCACCATACTTAAAAAAGTTCCTGCCTCTATCCAATCGGACTTTTCCCTGCCGATTCGCGTCATCGGAAGCATCGAAGTTTCCTGATTCGGTGCCATCGCTGGTGTCCGCCAACCCCAAATAGATTGTCATCGGAGTGCCCAACATTTGTTTGAATCGATCATCCTTCTGAAGATCCTTGGGCAACTTTCCAAATCCGTAGCCCCAATCCCAGTCCAGTCGGGGAAATGGGTATGTTCCCGCAT
>CAMCDO010000051.1 GCA_945873585.1 Verrucomicrobia subdivision 6 bacterium
GGTGTTCGATTACTGGCCGTCGTCGTAGTTATATTCGGCGTTTCGGTGTCAGCCGTATTCAGTTCCGGGAAATGGCCCTACGTGGGGAAATTCCTGGGGTGACGAAAGCGAGCTGGTAAGGAATTTATGGTAACTGATCCATTGGCAGATTTTATTACGCAGATCCGAAACGCTTCGGTGGCTGGGCTGAAAAATGTCCGCGCGAAGCATTCTCGGATGAGGGGGAATGTTTTGGCCATCTTGAAAAAAGAGGGGTTTATCGAAGATTTTGAGCTGAAGAAAGAGGGGAAGCATAGTGATTTTCATATTTCGATGAAGGTGGCCAGTGCGCGCAATGGGAAGGCGATCACCTGCATTCGTCGTTTGTCCAAGCCCGGATTGCGGCGCTACGTGGGGGTACGGGAGATTCCAAAGTATTTGGGCGGCTTGGGTGTTTCCATCCTTTCCACTCCGCTAGGGGTTCTTTCTGGTGAAGATGCAAAAAAGCAAAACGTAGGCGGGGAACTGCTCCTCGTGGTCTGGTAATATGTCCCGCATCGGCAAATCTCCTGTTCTTGTGCCCGCGAACGTAAAGGTCTTCCTTGAGGGGCGTCGCTTCCGTGCAGAAGGCCCTTTGGGTAAGCTCGGGATGGATCTTCCTCCCAAGGTCACGGCTAAGCTGGAAGCGGGTGTTGTGCATATCGTGCGAGATTCGGATGAGCGGATAGCGCGGTCGATGCACGGATTGGCGCGTAGCTTGGTGAATAATTTAGTTCAAGGAGTAAGCACGGGATACGTCAAGAAGATGGAGATCCACGGGGTCGGCTTTAAGGCGAATCTTCAGGGCAAGAAATTGGTGCTTAACCTAGGTAAATCGCATCCGATTGAATATCCTGTGCCCGACACGATCAAGATCACGGTTACAGACAATACTCGTCTGACCGTGGAAGGTCCGGATAAGCAGTTGGTCGGAGCAGTTTCAGCTGATATCCGTGGTTACCACCCGCCTGAGCCTTACAAGGGCAAAGGGGTGCGCTATGTGGGTGAGATCATCCGCCGCAAGGAAGGGAAGACCGCGCAAAGCAAGTCCGCCTAAACTTTTATGCCTAATCCAGCCCAACATCGTCGGGAACGTCGTATTCGAATTCATAAACGGATTCGTTTGCGTTTGCGTGGAGAGGCGACCAAACCCAGGTTGTGTGTCTCTTTCAGCGGTAAACATATTTATGCTCAGGTGATCGATGATTCCGCGGGTAAGACTCTGGTAGCGGCTTCTAGTTTAGAAGAAGGACTGAAAAAATCGGTCCGTGCGAATGTGGCTGGTGCCGCCAAGTTGGGACAAGCGGTGGCCGAGCGCGCCTCGAAAAAAGGGGTATCCGATGTGGTGTTTGATCGCGGTGGTTTTCTTTATCATGGCAAAGTGAAAGCTTTTGCCGAAGCGGCGCGTACGGCCGGCTTAAAATTCTAAAGAGGTATATTGATGAGCACTGTTCCCCCTAATGAAAACAAAGACCTTATCAAAGAGGTCGAAGTAGCACCTGAAAAGGCGTTTTCAAAAACATCTGAATTTATTCCAAAATCGGAGCCAGCGGTACGGCGTGACCGCACTCGGACTCCGTCCGACATGTTTGAGAAGGTTGTTTTCGTCAATCGTTGCGCCAAGGTGGTCAAAGGTGGGCGTCGTTTTAGCTTTAGCGCTCTCTTGGTCGTGGGAGATAAGAAAGGTAAGGTTGGGGTAGGATTCGGTAAGGCGCGGGAGGTTGCGGAGGCAATCCGCAAAGGCACGGAAAACGCTAAGAAGAATATCTACACCTACAATATCGGGCCGAGCACCCTCCCTCATGAGGTCAATGGAGTGTTTGGCGGGGGTCGTGTTTTACTTCGTCCCGCTTCTTTGGGGACGGGATTGATCGCGGGTGGCGGAGTACGCTCTGTTTTGGAAGCGGCCGGGGTGAAGGATGTTTTGGCCAAGTCGATGGGCTCGAGTAACCCCGCCAATGTGGTCAAGGCGACGGTAGATGCCCTTTCGCGTCTTCGGACCCGCACCCAGATTCTTGAATCTCGTGGAAAGAAACGTGCGCCTCGTCCGGTGCAGGAGGTAGCGGTATGAGTACGACCTCTCCTCGTCCTGGAGCCCGCCACCGTCGGAAGCGCCTCGGTTCAGGGGAATCGTCGGGCAAAGGAAAAACTTCTGGCAAGGGTCATAAGGGACAAAAAGCTCGTTCGGGAGGCAGCCTGCGTTTGGGATTCGAAGGAGGTCAGATGCCTTTGATCCGACGTATTCCGAAGCGGGGTTTTAATAATGCGGTTTTCACCATTCGCTACGCCCATGTGAATTTGGATGGGCTCGATGTATTTTCGGATGGTGCGAAAGTTAACGAAGAAATTCTCCGTTCCCACGGCTTGGTCAAGGGGGATTGGGAAGGGGTTAAGATTCTGGGTGGCGGAAAGCTGAAACCAAAAAATCTCATCCTCGAGGTGCATGCGGCCAGTACATCGGCCAAAAAAGCGCTTGAGGCGGCGGGTGCAAAAATCACCCTGCTGAAGAAATAGGCCCTGAGGGGTCTCTGACGGGCCATGCTCCACGCCCTTTTAAATTGCTTTAAGATCCCTGAGCTACGTCAGCGGATCATCTTCACCCTCGCACTGATTGTGGTGGTGCGGATCGGAGCGTCGATTCCTTGTCCGGGGATTAACCCGGTGGTCTTAGGAGAGTTTTTCCGCTCGGTAGTAGATCAACAGGATCAGGGAAGTGTCATAGGGCTCTTTAATCTTTTTAGTGGTGGTGCACTCGAAAACTGCGCGATCTTTTCCCTGACGATCATGCCTTACATTAGTGCGAGTATTGTCATGCAGCTGGCCACGGGCGTGATTCCTTCTCTGGGTAAACTGGTTCGGGAAGAGGGGGGTCGGCAAAAGATCACCCAGTACACCCGATGGGGCACGTTGATTCTTTGTGTCGTTCAGGGATATTTACTGGCGGTTAGTTTTGAGAGCCCATCCCAAATCCCAATTTTTTCAGGGATCGATCAGGTGATTCAAAGGTTAGGGCCGCTGGTGGCGGAGCCTGGAATTGGTTTTCGGATTATCACAGTGATCACATTGACGGCGGGTACGATGCTCTTGATGTGGATTGGAGAGCAAATTACAGAAAAAGGTATTGGCAACGGTATCTCCATCATTATCACCATCGGAATCGTGGCACGCTTGCCTGCAGCTTTAGTGGCTGGATGGCAGGTTTTCGTTCCTCCCGCGGGCAGTGGGCGTGAGCCGATCAGTCCCTTCGTTCTCTTTCTTTTGCTCGCTTTTCTCTTCACGGTGATCGCTTCGACGATCTCGTTGACGCAGGCCTTGCGAAAGGTGAGCGTGCAGTACGCCAAACAGGTTCGTGGAAATCGGGTTTATGGTGGGCAGACCTCCTTCCTTCCTCTCAAAGTTAATTATGCTGGGGTCATGCCGATCATCTTCGCCAACGCCATTCTGCTTTTCCCCGCGAGTATTTTAGGGTTCCTCTTTCCTGGTTCACCGACGGCTAACCGCATTTCGGCCGCTTTGGCCAGTGGATCACTCCACTATGTGCTTTATGCAGGAATGATTTTTTTCTTCTCCTATTTCTGGGTGGCGATGGTTTTCAACCCGATACAAATTGCTGATGATATGAAGCGCCATGGTGGCTTTATCCCTGGAGTACGTCCCGGGGAGACAACAGCTCAGTTTCTGGACTATTCAATGACGCGGTTGACCTTTGCTGGAGCAATTTTCTTAACTGCCTTGGCTGTCTTGCCGATGATTGTGCAAAATTTCCTCGGTGTTCCTAGTATTACGGCCCAGTTTTTCGGCGGTACGGGACTACTGATCATTGTTGGGGTGATGTTGGACACGATGCGGCAGGCGGAAACTTATCTATTGCAAAGGCATTACGATGGATTTTTAAAGAAAGGTCGGATCAAAGGACGCAGCGTGAGTGGTCCTGGTTCGACCTCGGGTGCCATTTCTGAGCGGCAGATCGCTTGGCTTCTTGTGATCATCGCGATCATCGCATTGGGCGGTATCGTCATCACCCTTCGCTAAGGCCCCCTGGGCCATGCCGACGATTCCGATCAAGGATGCGGCGGGGGTCGTGGGGATGCGGGCCAGTTGTCGTTTGGCTCGCAAAATTCTCGAGGAGTTAGTCCTGCGATTAGAACCTGGCCTGACCACAGGGCAGGTAGATGAGTGGGCGGGGCAGATTATCAATCAGTACGGGGCTCGGAGTGCTTTTTTTGGGTACCGCAAGTTTCCTGGACAACTTTGTATTTCCGTTAATGAGGAGGTGGTTCATGGAATTGGTGGGCCAAGGCGGTTGGCCTATGGGGATGTGGTGAAACTGGATGTCGGCATTCTGTTGAATGGTTGGGTAGGGGACACGGCGACAACCGTGGGTTTAGGCGCGATTACTCCTGCTCGGCAGAAGTTACTTGAGCGGACGCAGGCTTCTTTGCACGAGGGAATCCAAAAGGCGCGAAGTGGTGCTCGATTGGGAGAAATTAGTCACGCGGTAGAAACAACGGTTAAGGCAGCGGGATATAGCGTGGTAAAAGAGTTTGTTGGGCACGGGGTGGGAAGGAAACTCCACGAGGAACCGCAGATCCCTAATTTCGGTCGAGCCAACTCAGGGCCTATTCTTCGTCCTGGAATGACCTTAGCAATCGAGCCGATGGTCAATGAGGGGATCGACGAGGTACGGATTTTGAAGGATGGATGGACCGCAGTGACCGCAGATCGGCGGGATTCAGCTCACTTTGAGCATGTTATTTTGATTACGGAGGGTGATCCCGAGATTTTGACTCAAATATCTTAGGGATGTGAGGAGGAAGCGGTGGGCCAAGTGGGCGGATCGAGGCTTGGCCTAAGCCAATGAGTTACTTTTTCTCGCGATGGAGAGTGTAGCGGCGAAGAAACGGGTTGAATTTTCTGAGTTCAATCCGTTCTTTCTTGAGCTTCTTATTCCGAGTGCCGAAGTAGCGGGACGGGGGCTTTCCCTCGGCACGGGCTTCAGTGCATTCTAAGATAACTTGCTCACGCATTAGGGGAATATAGTAACGGATCTGGTCTTTGGGGTCAAGGCTTGAGCATATTCGCTCCCCGCTCGGCAAAGCGGTTGGGGCGGGAGCTGGCTTGGGCGGGGGGATCGCGCCGAATCGGTTCGGCTGGGCCCATGCTCATGAATCCCTTCAGAATGAAGACATCGACCCACATATCAGCCTGCGGTTCGTAGGCACGGTAGGGAGCAAACTCGCCATAAAACCGGTACTGCTGATTCTTATCGTCTTCTGGTTTGGGTAGGAAGGTATGAGGGATAGGGCAAAGGTTGGGGGTTCCTTCGATAGCGATCCAAGTGGCTTGTCGCCAGGACTGGTTTTCTTTGCGCACCCAACCCCAACCGCAGTAGTCCTCCACGATAGTGCGCTGAGCGATAAGGTAGGGTCCATCGGTTCGGCCGTGCTTGGCAGGAGTATGGGCAGCGCGAAGAGTCGCACGCATTACCTTTTCGGTGGTAGGTGGGCGAACTTCTTCCTCTGATTCTTCGGCGGGTACTTTTTCTTCTGGAGTGGGTTCGGTCACCAGAGATGTAGCAGGATTGGTGGAGGAGGCGGAACTGGAGCGAAGAGGCAAGGGAGGTGCGAAGCAGAGACAGGGCAGAAGAGTGATGAGGGCGAGAGTGGCTAGAAGGCCCATGTGCCGCCTTTTCCAGTAGAGAGCTTGGGAATTCCCCCTTCGCTGTAGTCTGTTTTTCCAACGGCACCGATCATGGGACGACCGACAATCATTCGCCAGCGTTGGGAAAATTCCTCGCCCGAGTGGCAACCGTAGCTGATGCATTCCGCATCGGAGGTAAAACTCTTGCCTGAGATTTGGTCGAGGTCATCGACATGAACGACGAGAGGCTCGAGGGCGCCCCCATCGACTCGGTTGCTGTAGTCGAACATCCAGCACTTCTTATTGGAGTGACCGAAATATTCCAGGCGGGATATTTTGGGTTTTTCTTTGGAGCCGTCTCGGCGCAGGAGAGTGAAGAGTTGAGTCTTGTTATCAAAGTAAATTGGGGTGATTCCCGCCTTCAGGCCACGCTCTTCGAGAACCTTAAGGTAGTCATCTTGATCTTCTTGGGAGCGGCGTTGATAACTTGGACGAAAAACCAGCCAGACAATTTGATCTGTGGGCGCAATGGTGAGTTGCAGTTCTTTGGCGCGCAGGATGGCGGAGTCGATGAAGTTACCCCAGTACTTATCGTGGGAAGCGGTGCGATATCTTTCGAAGGAGCGTAGGGCGGGACCTCCGGAGATGAGAACGATGTCATGGGCCTGTGCGGTGGGTGTTGCAAGGGCTAGCAGGGCTAAAGGGAGCCAGAATCGCATTGGGTGAGAGTACTTTCGTCGAGGAGTGGGCTCAAGCGATGAAGAGAAGATGATTTTACGTTGACCGCAGGATGCTGAACCGCAATCATTTATGCCGATGGCAAAAACTACTCCAGTCACGGTGGCTCGCGGTGATGGGATTGGTCCGGAGATTATGGAGGCGACCTTGAGTATTCTCAAGGGTGGTGGGGCACGGTTGGAGATCGAAGAAATTGAGATTGGAGAGAAGGTTTATTTGAGGGGTAACAGTGCGGGGATTGAAGATTCGGCCTGGGATTCTCTTCGACGGACAAAGGTATTTTTAAAGGCACCGATTACGACCCCGCAGGGTGGGGGTTACAAAAGCTTGAACGTGACGACGCGCAAGGCATTCGGGCTTTACGCCAACATTCGCCCCTGTATTGCTTACGCGCCATACATTCGGACGAAGCATCCTGGAATGGACGTAGTGATTGTTCGGGAGAATGAGGAGGACACTTACTCGGGCATCGAGCACCGGCAGACTCATGATGTGATGCAGTGCCTGAAACTGATTAGTCGTCCGGGCTGCGAGAAGATTGTGCGTTATGCCTTTGAGTATGCGCGGGCTTATGGGCGCAAAAAAGTGACCTGCTTTATTAAGGACAACATCATGAAGATGACTGATGGTCTTTTTCATCAGGTGTTTGATGAGATTGGAGCGGAGTATGGGGAGATTGAAAAGGAACACTGGATTGTGGATATCGGGGCGGCGAAGTTGGCGGACACTCCTGAAGCGTTCGATGTCATCGTCATGCCGAACTTGTACGGGGATATTCTTTCGGATGTGGCGGCGCAGATTGCGGGGTCGGTTGGTTTGGCAGGTTCGGCCAACATTGGGGATGGGTGCGCGATGTTTGAGGCGATTCACGGGTCGGCTCCGCGAAGGGCGGGCCAGAACTTGGCGAATCCGTCGGGATTATTTCTGGGAGCGGTGCAGATGCTGGTGCACATCGGTCAGGCGGATGTGGCGGAAAAGGTGCACAACGCTTGGTTGAAGACGATTGAAGATGGAGTTCACACCTACGACATTTTCAAAGAGGGGGTGAGTAAGGAGAAGGTGGGGACAAAGGAGTTTGCCGCAGCGGTGGTGGCAAGGATTGGGCAAAAGCCGAAGCATTTGAAACCGGTGGACTATAGCAAGGCCCCATCTCGGCCTTTAACCACGCGACCTGCTTACAAACGGGATAGTTCGAAGAGAGAGTTGGTGGGGGTAGATGTATTTGTATGTTGGCCGACAGGAACGATGGAGGAGCTGGCGAAGAAGTTGCAGCCTTTGGCTGGGGATGGTTTGAAATTAGAATCGTTGTCGAATCGCGGGATGAAGGTTTGGCCTGATGGCCATAAGGAGACGTTCACGGTGGATTCGACGGCTTGTCGGTTTCATCTCTCAGAGGGTAAAGGATCAATTCCCCATACGGCGGTGGTCAAATTGTTGGAGAAGATGACTCAGGCGGGAGTGGAGTTTGTCAAAACGGAGGGGTTATATAATTTCGACGGTAAAGCGGGCTTTGCTAAGGGGTAGGGATTCTTGGTGGCAGGGGGCGGCAGGATGAGAAAATTACTGTTCGCTCCAGAGGAAATGACGGTTACGAAGGTCTTCGATTTTCCTAGTGAAGGCGGCTTGGTTGGGGCCTCCAGCGTTTTCAAGAATTCTGTAAATGGCTAAGGCCCCTCGGAAATCACCCTTTTTCTCTTGGATGCGAGCGGCTTCCGCTCCAGCACGAGCGAACCAGAGATATTCGGGCTGAGTAGGATTTGCGGCGGGAGAACCCAGTCTCGCATAGAGAACATCCAGGTAGGCTTGAAGGGCGTCTTCGTCCCGGCCGAGCTGTTCGAGACACTTGCCCCGAATAAATCCTGCCTCGTTTTTATCTGAGGCATCGGCGGCGGGGCTAGCGAGAAGAGCGGATGCGGTGGAGGTGGCTCGCTCAAGGCTGGCCCGATCGTTTCCTCCAAGTGCGAATTCGCAGGCGAGTCGGCGTTTGGTTATCTCGACCCAAGGGCGCTGGTCGGGATTGCGGTTGGCGAGTAGGGAGCTGGCGATTTGTAGCCCTCCTGCGTAGTCGCCTGAAGCTCGGCAGGCGTCGATCTCAGCGAGACGGGCGTCGAGGCGCAGAGGCGAGGCCTCGGGAAGTGCGCGAAAGAGTTTTACCGCTTCTTCGGGGTTGCCTAGAGCGAGGGCACTAAGTCCTGCGTAGTAGAGAGCGTCATCGGCGAGTGGATCTTTGGGAAACTTGGCTGCCATTTCACGAAAAGCGGTAAGGGACTCCCCATGATTTCGTTCTTCGTAGTGGGTTTGGGCAATCTGAAAGGCGAGGGCAGGGGCGAGGGTGCTAGTGGGAAAGCGAGCGAGAATTTTAGCGAACTCGGTACGAGCTTGGGCTCCAGTGAGTTCGCGTGATCGGAGGCGGGCTTCAATACCTGAGGCCATGGCTTGGGGAAGAAGAGGGGAGTTGGGAAACTGCTTTTCGAATTCAGCAAAAGCAATTACGGCAGCGGGGTAGTCTCCGGTGCGAAGAAGGGAGCTGGCTCGGCGCAAAGTGGCTTCAGGTTGAAGAGAATCAGCGCCAGGAAGCTTAGCGACTTCCGCGAGGGCGGAGCGACTGGCAGCGGAGTCGCCTTTGGACTCGAGCATTCGCCCGCGTTCAAGGGCTAGGGCGGCGCGACGACTGCTTTCGGGATAACGTTTTGTAAAAACTTCTTCCAAGCGGAGGAACGAAGGGGGATCGGGTTGGCGGGCGGCGGAAAGGGCGGCATTGAAAAGTGCATTTTCGGCGGAAGCGGAGTCGGGGGCAGTTTGAGCGGCCTGCTCCCAAAGGGAGGAGGCTTCGCTATGCTTGCCTTCTTGAGTAAGAAGATCTGCGAGGGCGGCGCGGCCTTGATAAATGATCTGAGGTGAAAGATTCTCACGGCTAAGTAGAGAACGGATTTGTTCACGAGCGGCCGGTTGTTGTCCTTGTTTAAGTAGAGCTTCAGCGAGGAGAAGTTGGGCGCCAGGAACCGCGGGGGAAGCTGGATAGGTTTTTATTAAAGTATCGAGATCGGCGGCAGCGGCTTCGGCATTTCCTGCGTCAAGGGTGGTGGCAGCAAGGAGAAGGAGGCCAGGGGCAAAGCGGCCGCGCTTCTCGTCGTCGCCTTCTCGTTCACGAATCGAGTCACGCAGGTGGAGGGTGGCGGTGGGGAGGGCTTGGGAAGCTTGGGAGGAGGAAAGGTACTCACGCACTGCGGTGAGATAGGTCTCGGGTTCGCCCCCTTGATCAAGTGCTTTCTCAAAATCGGTGGTGGCATCTGCTGGTTTGTCGCGGGCGCGGTCGATACGCCCTATGGCCATCCAGGCTTGGGCGAGAACGTCACGGGTAACGCCAGCTCCATCGGAGATGACTTTACGAAGGAGTTCGAGGGCCTCATTGGGTTTGCCGCGGGTGGTGAGAATCTCGGCGTTCCAGTAGCGAGCTTCGGCTTGAACGGGGGCTGGGGTGCTTTCGGGAAAGGCGGATAGTTCTTTTTCCGCTTCATCGGGTTGGCCTTCGGCAAGGAGAGCTTTGACGAGAAGGAGACGAGCAGAGTCTTGGCCTGGCTCTTTAAGTATTTCTCGCAGCTCTTTGATCCCTAAAGAGCGTTCGTTTTGATTGAGATAAGCGGTGGCGAGGCCGAGTTTAATTTTGGAAGCGAGTGCAGGGGTGAGATCTTTCGATTTTAGCTCTTTCCAATTTGTGGCGGCTTCTTTCCAGCGACCGAGTTCGGACAGAGAAGAGGCGCGAACGAGGCGACATCGGATATCCAGTTCGGTGGGAGGAGTTTTGGGCAAGGCGCTGAGGGCCTCATCGGGTCGGTGATCACTGAGGAGCGCCTCTGCGAGGAGAAGTTGAGCATAGGGCTGAGGGGTGGAGTTATTTTTGGTTAGATAGGTGCGCAATCGGGGGATGGCGTCTCGGCCCAGTCCGTCCTGGATCATAACCTCGGCGGTGCGGAGTTCTTTGGGCAAATCGGCGGCCGTGGCGGTGACGACAAGAACGAAGGGCAGAACGACAAAAACAAGCTGAGGGAGTCTTTTCATTTCTGAGTGAGGATATGAGCGGTGAGACTTTCTGTGCAGAGAGCAATAGCCGCAGGCGGTCCTGAGGCGATGAGGCGACCGCCCTCGTTTCCACCTCCTGGCCCAAGGTCGAGTATATGATCGGCGTGGCGAATGATGTCGGGGTGATGTTCCACGACGATGAGGGTATGTCCAGATTGGCATAAATCGAAGAAAACTGAGAGGAGTCGCTCCACTTCGGAAAGGTGAAGTCCGGTGGTGGGTTCGTCGAGCAGGTAGATGGAGGGACCTGAGGTGCGGTGGGCGAGGGCGGAGGCGAGGCGGACCCGTTGGGCTTCTCCCCCTGAAAGTCGTTCGGCGGACTGGCCGATGGGTAGGTAGCCGAGTCCGACCTTTTGCAAGGCGAGGAGAGCTTGGGCGAGGTTTGGAATCGGGCGGAGGAGGTGGAGGGCGCGATCGACGGAGAGATTTAGAATATCGGCGATGGAGTGACCGCGGTAAGTGATGGCAAGGGTTTCGCGGTTATAACGGAGACCTCCGCAGGTGGAGCAGGGTGCGATGGCTTCGGGGAGAAGCTGAAGTTGAACAGCGATTTCTCCGTGGCCTGAGCAGGTTTCGCAGCGACCCCCGCGAAGGTTAAAGCTGAAGCGGGAGGGACCAAAGCCACGGGCTTTTGCGGCAGGTAAGGTAGCGAAGAGTTGGCGGAGATCATCGAAGACTCCGAGAATAGTGAGGGGATTGGAACGGGAGAGTCGTGGGAGGGGTGTTTGATCGATGACAAGGGCACGGGAGACAAGATGGGCGCCCTCGAGGTGGGTAAAGTGTCCTGGCATGGGGGCAGAGTTGGGGCCACCGAAGTGGCGAAGGAGAGCGGGAGCGAGTGTATCAAAAATAAGAGTGCTTTTACCCGAGCCACTTACCCCTGTGACGCAGGTGAGGAATCCGAGGGGGATAGAGGCGTCGACATTCTTAAGGTTATGGGCTGAGGCCCCACGGAGGTGGAGCCAGTCGCGAGGATGAAAGGGGCGGGGCGGGAAGGAGATCTTTCTGCGGCCTGAAAGAAATGCACCCGTGAGTGAGTCGGTGCGTTTGGCAATTTCCTTAGGAGTACCCTGAGCCACGAGGCGACCTCCTTCGGAACCTGCGCCAGGTCCGAACTCGATGAGGTGATCGGCGCGTCGGAG
>CAMCDO010000052.1 GCA_945873585.1 Verrucomicrobia subdivision 6 bacterium
CTTTGGGTTTGATCGAGCGCGGAGGGCGATGGCGGAGGCGGGTCGGGCGATTGTGGTGGAGGGGCAGTTGGATGTGTTGCGTTCGCAGGCGGCGGGTTTTACGGAGACGGTGGCGCCGTTGGGCACGGGTTTTACGGAGGAGCATGCGAAATTGATTGGGCGGTTTGCGAAGGAGATTGTGATTTGTTTGGATGCGGACGCGGCGGGGGATCGGGCGGCAGGGAGGTTGGGTGGGGTTTTGGTGGAGGGTGGGCAGGGGTGGGGTGGATTAGCGAAGGCGGAGTTGGGGGTGAAGGTGGTGCGTTTGCCAGCGGGGGATGATCCGGATTCATTGATTCGCAAAGGTGGAGCGGAGGCGTTTCGGGGCAAGTTGGACGAGGCGGTAGATTTTCTAGATTTCTTTGTGGATTGGCAGACGAAGCAGGAAGGGGAGAGTCCTGGTGGGCGAAGGCGGGTGGTGGAGGCGGTGGCCAAGTTGCTGGGTTTGGTGGGGAGCGCAGTGAGTCGGGCGGGTTTGGTGGTGCGGGCGGCGTCGCGGTTGGGTTTAGGGGAAAATCTGGTGATGGATGAGGTAGAGAAGGCGAGAGGACAGGCGGCAAAAATTCTTGAGAGGAGCGAACAAAGAGAGACAAGAGAAACGCCAGGGATTCAGGCGGCAAAACCGCTGGAGGTGCACCCAGTGATGCGGGAGCTCTTTTTGCTGGTTCTGGGTCAGCCTGGAAAATTCCCTGAGATGGAAAGAAAGGTGGAGGAGGTGTGGTTGAAGAATCTGGGAGGAGAGGAGCTTTATTTAAAAATGAGGGGGTTGTATCGGGATGATGGGTGGACGGGGTTGGCGGATCTCTTGCCTCACTTGGCGGCAGAGGAGCAGGATTTTGTCACGGGATTAGAGGCGAGCATGTGGGAGAAGTTGCAGGAGGAAGGGTGGGATGGAGCGCTGGAGAAGTTGGCAGGGCGGTTGGAGGGAGATTTTTTGAGGAGAGAGGCGGAGAGGTTATCGGCGCGGTTGAGATCGATGGGTCAGGGGGATCCCGACGCCGCGGAAGTGCTTCGCCAACAGGGAGAACTGCTTAAGAGAAGGGCGCGTTTGACACAGGGGGCTCCGAAAGCTAATGCTTAATGTTTACCCTGATGCATAAATCTATAAAATATCGCCTCCTTCACGCATGAAAAAGATCACGAAAAGCAAGGCGAGCAAGTCGCCCAAATTGCCCGCTTCGCGGGCCAAGATAAAAGGAAAAGTGGAGGCGGTAGCCTCTCCGGATGAACCGTCGGCGGCGGATTTGGCGGCGGCGGAGATTGAGGCAAAGGAAGCATTGAACGGGCCAACAACGACAGAAAACAATGGATTAGGGATTTGGGCGCAGAGTCCTGAGAAGCAGGAGCGGTTGCGGGAGTTGATTAAGTTGGCGCGGGAACAGGGTTATCTGACGCACGATGATTTGCATGAAGCGTTGCCCGAGACGGTGACGAAGCCTGAGCAGGTGGAAGCAGTACTGATTTTCTTACGGAATTTCGAAATCGACGTAATCGAGGCCAGCGAAGTCGATCGGTATAAGAAACCGGCTCGTGAGGAAGATGGCAGCGAAGTGGTGGTGGCAGAGGAGAAGCCAGAGAAGCTGGATATTCTGGATGACCCCGTGCGGATGTATTTACGGCAAATGGGGCAAGTACCGCTTTTAACCAGGGAACAAGAGGTGGAGATTTCGAAGCGGATTGAGGAGTCGGATATCGGGGCGGTGGTGCATTTGCACAAGTTCGGATTTATCGCCAAGGAGTATATCTCGTTGGGAGAGAAATTACTGAACTCGCGGGAACGTTTTGATCGGGTGATTCAGGATAAAAAGATTGAGGGTCGGGAAAAGTACATGACGATGTTGAAGACCCTGGTGAAGCAGTTGCATGCTACGCACGAAAAGGCGCACAAGGTGTACGCCCGGGTGGCCGATGCGAAATCGGCGGTGGCGCGGCACCGGGTGGCGAACGAGCTCGGCAAACTGCAAGAGGCGGCGGAAAAACTCTTCGTGAAGTTCTTTTTTAAGCAGAAAGTGTTGGAAGAGTTTATTTTGGTTTCGGACAATGTTCATCGCCAGTTGCAGGAAAAGACGTCGGAGTTGGAGGCGTTGATTAAAGGGAAGTCACGCAGTCGGGTGCACGAGGGCAGGCGGAAAACGCTCAAGGAGGAGATTGAGGAGATTGAGCACGGGTCGAGGCTCTCGCAGGTAGAATTCTTTGCGCATCACCGCGATTTGCGGGAGTGGGTGCGGAAGGCGATGCGAGCGAAGACGGAGATGGTCGAGGCGAATTTGCGGTTGGTGATTTCGATCGCGAAGAAATATACGAATCGCGGTTTATCGTTTTTGGATTTAATTCAAGAGGGGAACATGGGGTTGATGAAGGCGGTGGAGAAGTTTGAATACCGTAGAGGGTATAAGTTCTCGACCTATGCGACGTGGTGGATTCGGCAGGCGATCACGCGGAGTATTGCGGATCAGGCACGGACGATTCGTATCCCGGTGCACATGATTGAGACGATTAACAAGCTGATGCGGGTGCAGAAGCAGTTGGTGCAGGAGTTTGGGAGGGAGCCGACGCCTGAGGAGGTAGCGGATGAGACGGGGATGCCAGTGGAGCGGGTGCGGGCGGTTTTGAAGATGGCCCAGCAGCCGATTTCGTTGCAAGCGCAGGTGGGAGATAGTGACGACACGACCTTTGGAGATTTCATTGAGGACAAGAGCGCGGAGAACCCGTCGGACATGACGGCGTATTCGATGTTGAAAGAAAAGATTAAGGATGTGTTGGATAGTTTGACCGATCGGGAAAGAGCGGTGCTGGAACAGAGGTTTGGTCTGGTGGACGGATATTCCCGAACGCTGGAAGAGGTGGGGCGCCAGTTCAAGGTGACGAGGGAGCGGATTCGGCAGATTGAGGCGAAGGCGCTGAGGAAGATGCGTCATCCGACGCGGATCCGTCATTTGCGTGGGTTCTTAGAAAACGAACATCAGTTGTAATAAGGCCTAAGGCTGAAGGCACTAGACTGATCGGTGGACTTGAAATGATGGGTTAAGGAATTAAAGTAATTTTTTCATTGGGGGTATAGCTCAGTTGGTAGAGCGTCTCGTTCGCAATGAGAAGGTCTGGGGTTCGAATCCCCATACCTCCAAGGTATAAAACTATTCTAGCCGGAGGCGAAAGAAGGATAGGTCAGGGGCAGGTTTCAAAGGGGACCAATCCCCATACCTCCAAGGTATAAATTCAATCTAGCCGGAGGCGAAAGAAGGATAGGTCAGTGGCGGGTTTGACGGGGACCAATCCCCATACCTCCAAGGTATAAATTCATTCTAGCCGGAGGTTAACGCTTTTGACTGATGGTGAGACGGACGAGGCCGAGAGACATGGAGCGGGTTGAGATGAGTTTGAGTCCACAGGCCTGCAGTTCTTGGTTGAGGGCTGGTGGGGTGGGGAATTCAGAAATGCTTTTAGCGAGGTAGCGGAAAGCGCTGCCTTGTTGTGCCACCTGCTGTGCGACCCAAGGCATAAGGTGGAATAGATAAAAATTCCAGAAAAGATTCCACGGAGGAGGGGGCGGGCTGAATTCCAAAAGAGCGAAAATTCCGTTTGGGGACAGCACTCGATGGATCTCGTTGAGCCCGCGAGCGCGGTCGGCAAAGTTGCGCAGGCCAAAGGCAAGGGTGGCGGCGGAAAAATGGTTTTGAGGAAAGGGCAACTGGAGGGCATCACCTTCGATGGTTTGTTTGACTCCACGAGCCTTGGCTTGGGCGAGTAAGGGGGGGGAGAAATCGAGGCCGATGATTTCTGCGGTGGGAAGAGCTTTTTGAAGAAGGAGGGAGACATCGCCTGATCCGCAGGCGAGATCGAGGACTTTTTGTGGATGGTGGGCAGCTAAGGAGGAGACGAGTTTCCTGCGCCAACCGATGTCGAGGCCGAGGCTAAAAAGGCGGTTGAGAAAGTCGTAGGAGGGGGCGAGTTCGCCGAAGAGGTGGCGGACGCGCTGGGCGTGATCCGGAGAGGTATTCAGGTGGTGGCGGTGGTGGCGGGAGTGGCGGGGGCAGGAGGTGTGGTGGTGGTGAAGGTGAGAGCCTCTTTGTTGGCACCGACGACAACGCGGTCGCCTGCTTTAATTTTGCCGCGAATGATTTCCTCGGCAATAGGGTCCTCGAGGAATCTTTCGATAGCGCGACGAAGGGGGCGGGCGCCGTAGACGGGTTCATAGCCCTTTTCGATGAGGAAGGTGGAGGCTTCGGCATTGAGTTCGATGACCACTCCCTTGTCTTTAAGGCGGGCGGCGACTTTGGTGACTTCGAGGGAGACGATTTTGCTTAGGTCTTCGCGGGTGAGAGAGTGGAAGACGATCTGGTCATCGAGCCGATTAAGAAACTCGGGTTTGAAGGTTTTCTTCGTTTCACCGAGGATTTTTTCTTTAATGACGGCGTAGTCTTGCTCTTGGATGGGGGTCCCGAAGCCCATGGTGCTGCCTTTACGAATGAGTTCGGCTCCGACGTTGGAGGTCATGATGATAATGGTGTTTCGGAAATCGATTTTGCGGGCAAGGCTGTCGGTGATTTGGCCGTCCTCAAGAATTTGCAGGAGCACGTTCCAGACATCGGGATGGGCTTTTTCGATTTCATCAAAAAGGACGACGCAGTACGGACGACGTCGGACTTTCTCGGTGAGTTGACCGCCCTCTTCGTAGCCGACGTATCCTGGGGGGGAACCGATGAGGCGGGAGACATTAAACTTCTCCATGTACTCGGACATGTCGAGTTGGACGAGGGCATCTTTCTCGCCGAAGACTTCTTCAGCGAGGGCTTTGGCCAAGTGGGTTTTACCGACGCCGGTTGGGCCGAGGAATAAGAAAGAGCCGATAGGACGCTTGGGGTCTTTGAGATCGGCGCGGGAGCGGCGGAGGGCTTTGGCGAGTGCCTGAACGGCTTCGACTTGGCCAATGACGCGGGTTTGGAGGTCATCGCCGAGGGTGAGGAGTTTAGAGAGGTCGGCCTCCTCCATGCGGGTGAGGGGAATGCCTGTCCATTTGGAGATGATGTGTTTCACATCTTCTTCCCCGACATCGACAATAATCTCGTCCCGTTTTTTATGCCAAGCATCGAGGTCGGCCTCGAGTTTGGTGGTGGATTCTTTTTCGCGATCGCGAAGGGCGGCGGCCCGTTCAAAATCTTGGGCCTTAATGGCGGCTTCTTTTTCGGCGCGAATGGTTTCGATTTCTGCGGCGGCGGTTTTAAATTCGGCAGGGCGTAGGCTGGCGGCGATACGGCAGCGGGAGCCAGCTTCGTCCATGACATCGATGGCTTTATCGGGGAGGTAGCGGCCGGTAATATAGCGTTCGCTGAGGCGGACAGCGGCGGCGAGGGCATCATCGGAGATTTTGGCATGGTGATGGGCTTCGTACTTGGGGCGAAGGCCGTGGAGGATGGCGATGGCCTCGTCGATGGAGGGAGCGTCGACGCGAACGGTTTGGAAACGGCGTTCGAGGGCGGAGTCCTTTTCGATGTATTTGCGGTATTCGTTCATGGTGGTGGCGCCGATGCACTGCAGTTCGCCGCGGGAGAGAGCAGGTTTGATGATATTGGAGGCGTCCATGGCGCCTTCAGCTGAGCCAGCGCCGACGAGGGTATGAAGTTCGTCGATAAAGAGGAGGACGCTTTTCAGTTTACGAATTTCTTCCATGACGGCTTTGATGCGTTCCTCGAACTGTCCACGGTACTTGGTTCCTGCGACCATGAGGGCGAGATCGAGGGTGATGACTTTTTTATCGCGAAGAATTTCCGGAACGTTGCCCGAGGCGATCTCTTGGGCGAGGCCCTCGACGATGGCGGTTTTACCGACGCCAGCTTCACCGATAAGGACGGGATTATTTTTGGTGCGGCGGCAGAGGATCTGGACGACTCGTTCGATTTCATTTTTACGGCCGATGACGGGATCGAGTTCATTTTTGCGAGCGAGCTCGGTGAGGTCGCGGCCGAAGGCTTTGAGGGCGGGGGTTTTGACATCCTTACGGGAAGGGCCAGAGGCTCCGCTGGTAGAGGATTCGGCGGGGGTAGATTCCTCGAGTCCGCCTGCGGGTTCGGCGCCTTCCTCGAAATTGGGATCGAGCTCTTTGAGAACTTCTTGGCGGGCGCGTTCGATATCAACCTCGAGGGACTTGAGGACGCGGGCGGCAACGCCATCCCCTTCGCGGAGAAGACCGAGAAGGATGTGTTCGGTGCCGACGTAAGAGTGGTGGAGGGCTTTGGCTTCTTTGCTGGCGAGGGCGAGGACTTTTTTGACTCGGGGGGTGTAGGGGATGTTGCCAGTAATTTTGGTATCGGGGCCGGTGCCGACCTGTTTTTCGACTTCCATGCGAACGGTTTCGAGGTCGAGGCCCATTTTCTGCAGGACATTGACGGCGACGCCTTGGCCGAGTTTGATCAGGCCGAGAAGGATATGTTCGGTGCCGACGTAGTTATGGTTAAACCGATCGGCCTCTTTGCGGGCGAGGGCGAGTACCTGTTGGGCGCGTGGGGTGAAATTGTTCACGAGTTTTATGTTAGCTCAAGATGGTTAGAGGTGCAATTTACGCATGGCGGGTTCGGCGACGCCTTTGAGTTTCTCGCGGAGGAGATCGGCGCGGCAAGCATCGCGTTCTTCGGCGCCGAGTTTCTTTTGGGAAGCTTGTTGGAGGTGAGCGGGTTGGGTGGAGATGAGGAGGGCATCAAGTTTGGGCTTGAGGCTAGCGGGGAGAAGAGCGAGATCGGTGGCGAGGCGCAGGAGGCTAAGGAGATTGAGAGCTTCTTTTGAGGAGATGGAGTAGGCATGGAGGACGATCCCGTAGGAGCGGCCTGCTTGATCGGCGAGCATACGGGATTTTTCTTGGACAAGTTTCTGGCGAGCGTTGGTTTCCAGTTCGATGAGTTGGCGGACGACTTTGAGGAGTCGATCGAGGATTTGGCGTTCTGATTCGCCGAGAGTGGTTTGGTTAGAGATTTGGAAAAGGTTGCCGAGGGCCTCGGTGCCTTCTCCGTAGAGACCGCGAACGGCGAGGCCGAGTTGGTTGACTGACTTAATCACTTGGTTGATTTGCTCGCCGAGGACGAGACCAGGAAGATGAAGCATGGCGGAGGCGCGCATACCGGTGCCGACGTTGGTGGGGCAGGCAGTGAGGTAGCCGAGAGAGGGGGAGAAGGAGTACTCGAGTTTCTCTTCTAAGGCGGTGTCGAGTTTGTCGGCGGCATCCCAGGCTTCGAGTAGATGAAAGCCTGGTTGGAGGGCTTGAAGGCGAATGTGATCCTCTTCATTGATCATGACCGAGAGGCTTTCGTCGCCGTTGACCACGAGACCGCTCCCAGCGTTTTTGGCGGCGTGTTCGCGGCTGATGAGGTGTTTCTCAACGAGGAGTTGCTTGTCGAGGGGGGTAAGGGTTTCCATGGCGACGGAGACCTTCGCGGGGCGCATGGGGGCGAGGTCGGCGACGGCAGGCTGGATCTGTTCGAGAAGTTTGAGGCGATCGGCTTTTTTAAGCCAACCGGGAAAGGGAAAATCCTTAACGTTGCGTGCGAGGCGAACCCGGCTGGTGATGACGATACCCGAATCGGCTTCCGGAGCCGGGGTGGCGTTTCCGTTTTCCGCTTTCATTGTTCTCAGATTACATGCGCGCGTTGGGCTTGGCAACGGGATGCGCGGATCGGCGGGGTTGACGTGGGGAATAACCCTCGGGACGATGGGGGGATGGCAGCGACACGAACGACGGAGTATGCGGTAAGGGCTTTGGTGATTTTGGCCTTGGAGAGGGGAAGTGGTCAGGTGAAGCACGCGGCGGCCTTGGCGCAGATGTCGGGGACACCGGCTAAGTTTATGGAGCAGGTGCTAAGGCTTTTGCGGAAGGGGGGATTTATCGTGAGCCGGCGGGGTGCGGGGGGTGGGTACGAGTTAGCGCGGGCGGCGGAAAAGATTCGAATGGGGGAGATTGTCAGCTGGGTGGATGGTCAGGGGGGGAGTCCCTCGGAGAAGCGTGGGGATGCGGTGGGTGAAGTGTGGGGAAATCTACAAAAGGATGCGGAGCAGGCGGCTTGGAAAGTTTTACAGGCAGAGTCCTTGGCGCGCTTGGCGGAGAGAGTACAAGCCAAGCTGGCGGCCAAGGGGAAGCTGAACGAGTACCAGATCTGATCCGCTCGGCTTGCTCCGCAGAAGATTTAGCCCAATAGTATTTTAAGAATGGCTTGGTCTAATCCATGGCAGAGGTGGGAAGGGGCAGAGGGTCCGATTTTTACGATCGGCGCGGTGCGAGTAGATCTAACGATTCTTCTGGTGGGGGTGCACACGGCGGCGATGGCGGTGGGGGCGATTCTGACGGCCTCGGGACTTGGGGGGTGGGTGACGGCGGCGGTATTTACTCCGGCGGCGTTGCAGGAAGGCCATGTCTGGACCTTGCTAACCTATCCTTTTGTTCATGATATTCGGCAGGAGGGAATCTGGTTTGCGATGGAGATGCTGATGTTTTTCTGGTTTGGGCGGGAGGTGGAGTCGGCGATTGGGCGGAAGCCGTTGGGGTGGCTTTACGTGGCGTTGGCGGTGGTGCCGGCGTTATTTTTGGCGGGGTTGGCGCCGTGGTTAGGTTCGGGGGTTTTGGCAGGTTCGAGTACGATTAGTTTCGCGGTGTTTTTGGCTTTTTGCGCTTTGCATCCTGGGGCGCAATTTTTCATTGGTTTGTCTGCACGTTGGGTGGGTTGGATTTTATTGGCGGTCTACAGTTTGACCTATTTTGCGGGGCGCGACTGGTCGGGCGGGGTGCAGTTGTGGGCAACGGCGATTTTGGCGGTGGGTTGGGTACGGCGTGGAGGGATAGACTGGCCGAGCATTTCCTTCCCGTCTCGGCGCAAAAAAGCAGGGAAAGCGAAGGGTGGTCTAGGGAAAAAGGTGGTGGGAGTGTTGCCCCTAGAAAAGGTGGATCCGATTCTGGAAAAGATTTCGCGTGAGGGAATGGGATCTTTAACTGCGGCGGAGAGGAAGCTTTTGGAAGATGCGCGGAAAAAACTGATGTCGAAAGATCGATCGAGTGATTCGTTGCGTTAAGGCAAGGCGATGTCACTCTCCCTAGTCGGCGAGACCCGCGAAAGGGTGGATGGGGCGAATTGGAAGCCGCGAGAGAAGGCAACGCTGTGTTTTATAATTGAGAATGGTAAAATTTTGTTAATCGAGAAGAAGCGTGGGTTAGGGGCGGGTAAAGTGAATGGGCCCGGGGGAAGAATCGAGGCGGGGGAGACGGCGGAGCAGGGGGCGATACGGGAGACGCAGGAGGAGGTGGGGCTTACACCGACGGGAATGGAGTGGACGGGGGAGTTAAGTTTTCAATTCCGAGACGGGTACTCTTTGCACGTGGAGCTGTATCGGGCGTCGGGCTGGACGGGGGAGTTGCGGGAGACGGACGAGGCGAAGCCTTTCTGGTGCTCGACGAGTGAGATTCCCTATGGGCGGATGTGGGCGGACGACGAGCAGTGGATGCCGCGGTTGTTGGCGGGAGAAAAATTTCGGGGTTGGTTCGAGTTTGATGGAGATCGGATGGAGTGGTTTCGAATGGAGGTGGCATGAGTCGGACGGTACTGGTGACGGGAGCGGCGGGATTTATCGGCTATCACCTAAGCGAGCGTCTTCTGGGTCAGGGGGATCGGGTAGTGGGGTTGGACAATCTGAATGATTACTATGACCCGAAATTAAAAGAGGCGCGGTTGGCGAAGTTGCGACGAAGTGCCGAGTTTCGATTTTTGAAGGTGGATTTGGGAGATCGGACGGGAGTGGAAAAGATTTGGCAGGAGGTGAAGCCTGAGGTGGTGGTGCATTTGGCGGCGCAAGCGGGGGTGCGCTATAGTTTGACCCATCCCCACGCTTATGCGCGGAGTAATCTGGAGGGGATGTTGGATGTTTTGGAGGCTTGTCGGGCGGAGAAGACGGGTCACTTGATCTTTGCGAGTTCTAGTTCGGTTTATGGGCTGAATCAGAGTCTGCCTTTTTCGGAAAGGGACAATGTGGATCATCCGGTTTCGTTGTATGCAGCGACGAAAAAGGCCAATGAGTTAATGGCGCACTCCTATGCGCATCTCTATGGGATTCCGTGCACGGGATTGAGATTCTTCACGGTGTACGGTCCTTGGGGTAGGCCGGATATGGCTTACTATAAGTTCACTCAATCGATTTTGAAGGGCGAAGCGATCGAGCTCTATGGGGAGGGGAAAATGCTGCGAGATTTTACCTATGTGGACGATATCGTGGAAGCGGTGGCTCGTTTGACGGTCAAACCGGCGAAGGGCAATCCTCAGTGGGATGGGCGGAAGCCAGACCCTGCGACGAGTTTGGCTCCCTACCGAATTTACAACATTGGAAATAACCAACCGGTGGAGTTGCAGCGTTTTGTGCAGGCAATTGAAGCGGCCACGGGTAAGAAGGCGAAGGTGGTGATGAAGCCTGTGCCTGCGGGAGATGTTTTAGCGACCTCGGCGAAGGTGGATGATTTGGTGGAGGCGGTGGGGTTTCGGCCGAAGACGACGATTGAGGAGGGGATGAAAAAGTTTGTCGATTGGTATCGGGAATATGCGGGGGAGAAGGTTTAGACGATTTCGGTCGCTTGGCAGATATCGCGCCAGCCAGGGAAGTTCCAGGCGTTGGGAAAGCCACGGCACTGGTCGGGTTTGACGGGTTGAATTTGGCAATCTTGACCGTCGAGGAAGATGCAGGCTCCGTCGGGTTGATCGATAAGGGAGAGGCCACGGCGGTCGGAGCGGAGGCGGGTATACTTTTCGATGAAGAGGTCTTGTTTTATTTTGAGGAAAGAGGCGATGGCGCTGATTTCGGAATCGCTGACTTTGACGTCGCCAGGCCAGCGACAGCAGTTGGTGCAACGTTCGCAGAGGTATTTGGGGGGTTTTTTCAAATTAAAATTCTTAGGGGTGGGTCTCTTCGCGGGGATTATTTCGATTGAGAAAAAACAGGCCGAAAAGTACTAGGCTTGTGGCCGCATAGGCGAGGGTAAACGAGGGGCAGACCCACCAACCGGTAAGGGCTTGGGCGCCTTCGGGGGTTAAGGTGACTCCGTGAATTAGCCCGAGGCTGGAGAGGGCGGCGGAGACGAGGGCGACGCTGGCGGCAGCGAGGAAACGGTGGTCGATGACGAAAGCCACCATGGCGGCGAGGAGGATGCTGGATAGGAGGAAGCCTTGGCTAAGAGCGAAGAGGCCTGAGATGACGAGGTCGCCGCTGGATTGGGTGGCGACGAGGGAAAGGGAGGAGCCAGCGGAGCGGACGGTTGTTTCAACAATAAGAGCGGCCCAACCCGCAAGGCAGGGGATGAGTCCGACGGCGACGGCGAGGGCGTGTTTGGCGGGAGTATCGGAGAAGGCTTGGGCGGTGATGACAATTCCGACCCAAAGAAGAATGCCGAGGGTGACTTCGAGGGGGATGAAGCGGAGGACGAGTCCAGTGGCGCCTGAGAGGCAAAT
>CAMCDO010000053.1 GCA_945873585.1 Verrucomicrobia subdivision 6 bacterium
TCACATCAAGCTTGGGAAGCTCGCAGGCTACCATTACATCACGCCCGCTGACGTGACCAAATTGTCGTTCTTTCAATGATGATGTGCAACCGGTTTTTCTAAATCACCGTGCCATCCGCTACGGTGGTCCCCTTCGGCACGACGACGATACCGTCCCGAACGAAAAAGTTAGGCCCGTCCATCTCCTTCGGCTTGCCCGTCGCCCGTATGATGACCCTTTTCCCAATCCGCACGTTCTTATCGATTATCGCATCCTCAATCACACTCTCCGCCCCGATCCCGATATCCGGACGACCACGCCGAAGATTCTCCGCCTGCTGCGCTGGGGTCTCAAAAAAGTCGGCCCCCATCAAAATCGATCTTCGGATTTTACACTCCGCCCCGATCCGTGACCGAATCCCGATAACCGCCTCGTCCAAGACGCTGCGCTGAATCACGCAACCGTCGGAAACGATCGCCCGTAAAACTTGGCTGTTTTCCACAACCGACCCTGGCAGAAATCGCGCCCGCGTATAAATCGGTGCCGCCCGAAACCCGAAATCAAAACGGGGATCGGGCGCGAGCAGGTCCAAGTTCGCCCGATAAAAAGATCCTATGGTGCCAATGTCCTCCCAATACCCGTCATGAACAAAAGCAGAAACCTTCTTCGACCGAATGGCTTGGGGAAGGACGTCCCGACCAAAGTCTTTTCCGGTCGAGCCATCCAAGCACTCCCGCAGTACTTCCCGTCCGAAAATATAGATCCCCATCGAGGCCAAGAAGGGCCTTCCCTCGGGCATTCCTTCTCCTTTGGAGAGCGAAGATAAAACTGCTGGATCCTTCGGCTTTTCCACAAAATCGGTGATTCTTCTCTGCCCATCCACTCGCAGTAGTCCCAAGCTCGGAGCTTCCTCAGAAGTCACCGGCAAAGCCGCCACCGTAATATCGGACCCCGAGGCCACGTGAGCCTCGAGCATCAACCGAAAATCCATCCGATAGAGCTGGTCCCCCGAAAGAATGAGAACGTACTCATGCAGATGATTATCAAAATGGATCAGCCCTTGGCGTACCGCATCCGCCGTGCCCTGATACCAGTTCGTCCCCTCGCGAGTCTTCTGCGCCGCCACGATCTCGATAAAGCCTCTTGGAATGAAATCGTCGAACCGATAGCTCTGCTGCACGTGGCGATGAAGAGATGAACTCAGATATTGAGTTAAAAGAAAGATCCTCTTAATCCCCGAGTTCAAACTTAAACTGATAGGAATATCGACTAGGCGGTACTTCCCTGCGATCGGCACCGCTGGCTTAGCTCTTTCCTGAGTTAAAGGGAAAAGACGGCTTCCTTCACCGCCACCGAGAATGACGCTGATCACCTGATCGGAGTAGGCAGACCGTGAAAGGGACATGAATTGACCCTAACCAAGTGTAGCGCTAGAACAAGATTACGATGTGTGGAATTGTCGCTTATGTCGGGCCACGAGACGCCCAACCTATTCTCTTGGATGCATTAAGCCGTCTTGAATATCGTGGTTACGATTCCGCAGGATTAGCCATTCTCAACGGCAAGGGAGTAGAAGTACGCAAGAAAAGCGGTCGGATTCAAGAGCTGGCCAAGGCCTGCGCTTCCCACCCCATTCAAGGTCAGTCAGGGATCAGCCACACCCGCTGGGCCACCCACGGCGCTGCTACCGATGCCAACGCCCATCCTCATCAAGACGCCGCCAAGAAACTCGCTCTTGTCCATAACGGGGTGATCGAAAATTATCTCGAACTCAAAACCATCTTAAGCAAAGCGGGTCACACCTTCCTCTCTGAGACCGATACCGAGATTTTAGCTCACCTCGTCGGAGACGCTTTCCAATCCTCCAAAGCCAAAGGCGAAGCTCGCCTGGTCGATGCGGTGCGTAGCGCCACGCAAAAGATTCAAGGCACCTTGGGCATCGCGGTTATTCATACCGACTTCCCGGGCCTAGTGGTGGGAGCACGTCGCGGTAGTCCCCTGGTCATCGGTGTGGGCGAAGGTGAAAACTTTCTCGCGAGCGATACTCAGGCCCTCGCCCCTTACACCAGCCGAGTGGTCATTCTCCAAGATCAGGAAGTAGTCTCTCTCCACGCCGATCGTTTCGACGTCAGCTCGCCCGTTGGCGATCGCACGAATGTGAAAATCGAAGAGGTGGAGAACGGGGTGACTCACTCCGATAAGGGCACCTACCCGCACTTCATGCTTAAGGAGATCTTTGAGCAACCTGCCGCCATCACCAACGCCTTTCGCGGACGTCTGGATGTGGATGCGGCGACCGCCAAGCTCGGCGGACTCAATCTTGGCTCGCAAGAATTACGGCAGATCGAACGCATCTGCGTCTTGGGTTGCGGCACTGCTCTCCACGCTGGACTGGTAGGTAAATATCTCATCGAAACTCTGGCCAAGATTCCTGTGGAGACTCAGCACGCCAGCGAGTTTCGTTACGGCGACTCGCCGGTTTCCGGTAGGACGCTCTTTATTGCGGTCAGCCAATCGGGCGAAACTGCCGATACCTTGGGCGCGATGCGCGAGGCCAAGCGCCGAGGATTCACCTGCCTAGGAATTTGCAATAATGTGGCCAGCACCATCGCCCGTGAAAGTGATGGCGGGGTCTATATGCACGCTGGACCAGAGATCGGTGTCGCCGCCACGAAATCGTTCACCTCGCAGGTGGTCATCTTTACCTTGCTCGGACTTCTTTTAGGCCGGTTACGTTTCCTTTCGGCAGCCCATGGACGAGAACTCATCGAAGCGATGGAGAATCTCCCCGCGCTGATCACTCAAGCGTTGGCCCATTCCGACGCCATCCGCGCCGTGGCCCAACGATACGCCAAACACCGCTCGATGCTTTATCTTGGTCGCCTGGCCAACTTTCCTATCGCCCTTGAAGGCGCGCTGAAGATGAAAGAAGTGACCTACCTCCATGCGGAAGGCTATCCCAGCGCTGAGCTCAAGCACGGAGTCATCGCCTTAATCGACAAAGAGACCCCCACCGTCCTGATCGCAACGCGGGATGGGGTTTACGACAAGAATTTAGGTAACTTGCAGGAGATTAAAGCCCGAGGCGGCCCGGTGATTGCGGTGGCCCTCGAGGAAGATAAGAAGATTATCGCCCTGGCCGACGCCGTTCTGCCTGTGCCCCGCACCCATGAACTGCTCCAGCCCATCTTAAACGTCATTCCGCTCCAGCTTCTTTCCTATCATGCCGCTGTTGCCCTCGGTCGAGACGTGGACAAGCCCCGCAATCTCGCCAAGTCGGTTACCGTAGAATAAATCAGCCCTTCCCGCTCCTTTGCGGGATTGCTCAACCGCGCGGACAAGCTATTTTAGTTCAGCAACAGGCCCTATCGTCTAATTGGTTAGGACACGGCCCTCTCAAGGCCGGTGCACGGGTTCGAGTCCCGTTAGGGCCAGGGGATGGTGAATAATTTTAAATTCAATGATTGATTCGGTGGCTCATCTTGGTTGGAATATCCGTTCCTCGAATGAAAACAAAGCTTCTGAATCGCAGTCCGAATAGTCCCAAGCTCTCGATATTACGCGAAATCAAACGAAGCCAAGGTCTCTCCGTTACGGAACTTTGCCAGCGGGTTGGGCTCTCCTACATGGGGATTAAACAGCACTGTATTGGCCTCGAGAGAGAGGGTTATGTAGATACTTGGCGTCGTCCCAAAGGGATGGGCCGCCCCGAGAAGGCCTATCGCTTAACCGAAGGAGCGAAAGAGTTTTTCCCTAGCCGTTACCCTCAGTTCAGCCTGCAAATTCTCGATTCAGTCAAAGAAATTTACGGATCCCTAGCCCCTGAAAAGATCCTGCACAATATTTACAAAGCCGAGACCGCCCGATACGAAATTAAACTACAAAAACTCGACGGGGAGGCACGCTTCCGCGGCTTGGCCCAACTCCGAGAAGAAGATGGCTACATGGCAGAGTACTCTTTTGACAACTCCGCCCGCCTCCATCGGATCACCGAGTTTAATTCCGCCATCGCAGACTGCTTAGAAAGTTTCCCGGTTATCCATGATTACGAGCGACAACTCTTTGAGAAGGTTCTTCGGACGAAAGTTCGTCGAGAAGAAGAACGCGTCGGTGGTTTGTACCGCTGCACTTTCACCGCAGCCTCTTCCAACTAAAGACCCGCGCGATAAATCCGCAGAGGCATGGGCCGCACGACCCCAACCCTCATTTCGCCGACCCGACTACAGTCCCAACTTACTTTCGATGCTCTGCCGGGAGTGTTGAGCCCCGATAAACTGCTCGGCGATCTGACCGTCTTTAAAAATAAAGAAAGCTGGGATCGACTGCACCGAATATTTGGTGGCCAGCGCCTGTTCAGTATCCACGTTGACCTTCCCCACGACAACTTTTCCGGGGTGATCCTTGGCAATCTGCTCGAGCAAAGGAGCGATCATCCGACAAGGGCCACACCACTCCGCCCAGAAATCCACTAAGACGGGTACCTTCGATTGTAAGACTGCTGAATCGAAATTTGCGGTGGTTAAAGTGATCGTATTGCCATCTGCCATAATCTTCTCCTTATTTACTCAGAAAGCTGAGCAGAACGATCCCAAACGAAATTATAGAAGCCACCAAGGCGGCGATCGCTAAAGCGGTACCTGCCCCGTCGGTATCAACCACAGTTCTGGCTCCACCACCTACTGAAGCTGTTCGCAAAGCAGGCGCTGTTGGTGAAGCTACTTGGCCCCCAGCTTTCGCCGCAGCTGGAACCACCCCCGCAGGACCACCAGAAGGAATCATCGGCTTGGCAGGTTGAGTTGCGGTTAAAGGAGGAGCTCCCGCGGGTTTAGGCGCGCCTGCGACAACTCCGGGTCCAGGTCTAGGCGGAAGACTAATCCTCATAGTCTCCTTTCGTAAATCGGGCGGGGGCTTAGCTGCTCCAGGAACTGCGGGTACACCAGGAACTCCGGGTGGAGTAGTGCTTCCAGGAATTACAGGAATCGAGGGCACACCTGGCTTTGGCGGAAGTCCCGGAGCTCCGCTAGGAGGGAGCCCAGGAGTGGGCAGCTTCGGTGCTGAGGGCGGAGCTAAACGCATCGTCTCTTTTTTTAAACCTGCAGCAGCTGGAGGAGCCGGAGGAGCGGGCGGTTTGGGTAACCCGATAGGAGGAGTGGGAGGACGTGGCACAACCCCAGGCGGAGCTAATGGCGGTTTAGGAATCCCAGGCAGACTCGGTGCCCCTGGTGGCTTGGGCGGCCCTCCGGCTGGTGGCACGCCTGGCGGGCGTGGGGGCATTGGCGGCGGAGGTATACCTTCGGGCATAATTTAATGAAACGTTCTAATCAGCTCAGCGTCAACTTATTTGCGACTAAAGTTATTCACAAAAGACCATCCCGCCAAAAGGAAGTAAACGCGTCCCGCCAACTTCTACCCGCAATCGTCCTTTCACGCCGCTCTTCCCGTGAACTACTATTTTCTCCGCGTAGAATTTGCCTCTCCACAGCCTTGACCCAAGCCGTCACATCGCCCGTGGCCGCTACCTCCCCATCCCGCTTATCGCGCAGTAGTTCCCCTGGCCCACCCTGATTCGAGACGATCACTGGCAAGCCCGAAGCCATCGCCTCAACCACGACATTGCCATAAGTATCCGTCGTACTTGGGAAAACAAAGAGGTCGGCTGAAGCATAAGCCTTAGACAAATCCGCCCCATGCAGTACCCCAGTGAAGATCCCCTCATGCATCTTCTTTTTTAACTCCGCTAGGAATGGACCCTCTCCAACACAGGCGAAAGTCACCCCTTTATTCCTCGGCAGTTTCTCCGCCACCCGCGAAAGGAACTCCAACTCCTTCTCCTTCGATATTCTGCCCACGTATAAGACCACCTTACCGACCGCTCCTCGCTTCTTCCAAAACTCCGGATCACGATGTTTCGTTGAGAAGGTCTCCGTATCCAGTCCCCTCGGTAGAATCATTAACTTTTCCCGCGGCAACCCTTTCTCAACCCACCGTTCCAAATAGCTTTGCGAGTTCACATACACCCGATCCATCTGGCTGTAGAACCAGTGCATATAGTTCCACGCCATGCCCTCCATCAAAGGATCATGCTCACTCAAAAACCTGGCGTACTGAGGAAAGTCGGTGTGATAAATAGCACTCGTCTGTAGCCCTAGAATCTTAGCCGCCATTAGTCCCACCAAACCCATTGGCCCTGGCGTACTTAAAATGAGCTCAGTGTAACCATGATTGGCTACGTGATCCACAAACTCCAGTACAGGAGGAAAGCTCAGCTTTTGTAGATCATATTCAGGTAGAGTGAACTCGCCCACAGGCTGAAAGTTCACTACCCCATCTTCTTCCGCCTTGCCCATTCGGCTAGTCAGGATAGTTAAGTCAGCCCCCGCTTTCCTCCCAGCTTCCGCCATCGTCCGGATGGTTCGGGCTACTCCGTTCACATCTTCCAAGGTGTCGGTACACCAACCCTTCTTGTGATTTTCCAACGCCAATGGTTTCTTTGCTAAGAAATCGGAGGCGACCTGACCCCACATCAACCGATCACTTTTCAAAGCGTAAAAGGAGTACAAATAAGGGGCCGCCGCTAAACCCAGTGGAATCACCCCGGCCAAAGGCTCCAATCCTCCCAGTACATCCCCTTTTTCCGCTTTGACCAGAAACCGTGTGACGACCCGAAATCCGACATCGTTCATAATCTTGGATGCCAAACGAAAACTCCTGCGCTCAGGCTCCTTCTCCTCCTGTAAAACGGTCTGCAACTGTTTCCGAGTAGCGGGCAGAGTCAGGTACGCGGAAAGCTCCTTATTTAACCCACCCTCAGGCGAGCGCCAGAATTCCAGAATCTTTCCGCTCGTAACCATCTCCACCGCGTAGCGTGCTTTATCCAAGAAACTAATCTCCAGAGGGTTTTGTCCTGCAAGAAAACGATTCACGATCCCTAAAATAAGCGCCGACCCCCGTGGCGCTTTATGTCCAACTTTCTCACGTAGGAAGTCGAAAATAATATGAAAGAGTCCGTTGACCAGACGAGCAGGATCGCCACCGCCCCCATGAACGATCCCCCTGCCCTCCGCTACGCCTCGTAAAAATGATTCCGCATCTTTCGCCCCAGCAACCTCCGTCCAAACTCTGCCCGCATACAAGCCGCTATGATCATTCGATCCACCCATGAAAGATTTCCGCCAAGGCTCCGGACTCAGCGGAGTTAACCCGTGTCGCTGTGCGAGCTCTGCAACCTTGGCTTGGGTTAAAGCGAGCAGACAAGCAGTCGCTATCTCCTGACCAAGCGGGGAGCGTAGGCCATTCTTACTTTCAAATACCTGAAAAAGCAGTATCAGCTTCTCGAAATGCTCTGGCCGCATTTTCCCATCCAAATTGAGCAAAGGATGAGCGACGGCGTGAATAATCTTTTCCCGATGGAGAAATTTGGCCAGGTCATAGAGGTTAGGGCGCAGTTTCTCGATCTCCGCAAATTGGCCGTCGTCTAGATTCCAAGCCAAGAGATGAATCTTACAATGGTCTTCAGGGAAATAAGTGGTGATCTCGATCCCTGGAATAAATCCATCGAGCCCCCTCAACTCACGGGCCGCCCCTAAGGTGTTGTGATCAGTGAGGGTAACAAAATCGTGCCCGGATTGCCGTAGCATCTCATAGAGTTTGCGAGGCTGGGAAAGACTGTCGGGTATGCCCAGCTTCCGTAAGATCCATTCGGAGGGACGATCGGAATATCGGGAGTGGAGATGAAGATCAGCTTTGGACATGTTCGGCGTAGGAACAGCTACGATAGCCACGACGCCCCAACTCTTCGAGCAAAACGCCAACCTGTCGCCGCACAAAAGGTGTCTCTAAGTCGTGGGGGTGAAGACTCAGTCTAACTATTTTCTCTCCTGCCCAGATTGCCTTCCATAGCGGGTGCCACCCTCGCGCCGCTACCTTACGCCAGCCGGAGCGGAGACTGTAGGTCCCAGCCCATGCTTGATCCCGGTGGCCGCTAGTGAGATTGATGACTCCGCGTAGCCGACAGGTGTAGGCAAACCCTCGCTCCGCCAAACTCTTTTCCAACCATTCAGGATAAAGCCATGCTGGTGCCACAAAACCTGCGGTCTTCCAACCTTGCCGTTGCCAGATTGCCTTCGCTCGGTCCAGACGCTCCATCGCTTCCCGCTGAGGTAGATCGATAAACTCAGCCTCACCGCTGGTGTAGATTTTAGTCCACCACCAGGAGCCGGCAGGCCGGTCTTGTCGATCGTGGTAGTAGCCGTGAATTGCGAGATCGTGTCCCTCGGCCTGCCAACCTCGCAAAAGAGTTAGGCACTCCTCTGAGGACTCGACCGACCCACCGTGATGATAGTCGGGAATCACCAGGACCGAGGCATGCCCTGGGCAACGATGCAGGCAAAACTCCATCTGCTCTTCCAGTTGACTGCGGCTCCCTGAATGAAAGTCGTGCAGAGAAAGAAGTAGCCGCTTCTCCCCCATTGGTGGGGTGGGCTTACGAAACTTGGCCCCTCTTCTGCGTACTTGGACCAAGGTACAAAGAAAGACTGGATCCTTATGCTGCTCTCGAAATTTTGTGACTTCCTTCCTTTCAGTAATCGTGAAGCCGTAACGCCCAAACATCCTTTCGGTACGCCTATCTCCCTTCACCACCACCTGCCCAAAGACACAGGTTTCCCCAAGTTCCGCCATCCGATCCAAAAAAGTCTCAAAAAGAAGCAGTCCTACCGCACCTCCGCGGACTTCAGGAAGCAGGTTGATATGGAAATGCACTCCATGAGGAGGAGTGCCCGGGGTCTCCTTTCGACCCCGAAAAAGCAGCCACCAGAGATACCGTCGACTCTCCGATCGGTAGGTCCACAAAAGACCGCGTAAAGCCCGCAACACCCAACCGCAAATATGTCGCAGAAGATAGGACTGATGAATTTTGGCACTGCGCGATCCCATAATGAAACCAAGGATTTTCCCTTCGACGTTTTCCAGAACAAAGGCGTTTTCTGGCTCCGCATCTGTGTAGGGGGCGGTTAAGAAATCAGCGAATAGCTCGCGATCCTCAAAAAGCGGATCGATGGGGTTTCCCAAGAATCCGGTATCTGCACATATTCGCCGAACCGCCTGCCGATCACCAACCTGATAGGGCCGCACGTTAGGGTTCGGATGAGATTCAGGATTCATAAATCTTAATCTGCCGGGAGAAAGTTTTATCCCAGCTAAAGTTGTCCGCGACAAATTGGGCTACCCTCGTCCGCTCCGCTTCGCCCAACGAAACTAGCTTTCGCAGGACCGCAGCGCTCAAAGCACTGGATCCTTTTTCGGTGGGCCAATCCACTACATCGGATGCCTGCTCATCCATTGCACCCCCGCGAAAAGCAATCACCGGCAGGCCGCACGCTTGAGCCTCCAGCAAAACTAGCCCAAAGGTCTCCCATCGCCCTGGATGAATTAAAAGATCGGCCGCTTGATACCACTCCGCGAGATCCTCCGTCTTCTGTAAGTACGGGACTCGCCTCACCTTCGGATGATTTCGAATATACCCATCAACCACTCCTTTCATCTGACCTTCGCCCACCATAACCCCCATCCAAGGCAAATTAGAGTTTTCCTCCATCTTTTTCCACGTGCGTAAAAGAAGTGCCGTATCTTTATCGGGAGAGAAACGGCCCACATATAAAACCAGTAGAACATCTTTAGCTATCCCTAGCTTTTCACGTAACTCGAATCGTCGCTCCTTGGTAACCGGATGAAATATCTGGGTATCAACTCCTAAGGGCAAGTGAAGCAGACGCGGAATGCCCCAGTTTTGCAGAACCCCGATAAGGTGACGACTTGCCACAAAAACTCCCTTTCCAGTTTGGGCGAGATTACGCAGATAATCTCCCGCCAACTGCTCCGTCACCGCCCTCGCCCAGTTCCCCGCAAACTTTAAAACTGTCCGCAGAAGGGCATCCGGAAAGTGGGAGTGGTAAAACATATAAAACCTTGAACCCCTTCGATTCGACCAATTCCGAGCTACAAGAGCGGCATGATAAGGATCTCCCGCTTCCACAATCTGGGGTTTCTCCTGATAGAGAATGCGGAGGAGCGCAGGTAAATCGAGCATCCAGCGGTAGCGGGAAGTTGCGTTAACTAAGGGACCTCGCACCGTCCAAATTTGGGTACGACCACCTTCCACCTGCTCCGTCTTTTCTCCAGGCACAATCAGGAGATGCTCGTGGTCCGTGTGCTTCCGAATATAAGCTCTTTTGGCCATTAGATATGAGCGAACCCCACCTCCCATTGGAGAGTACACTTGGGTTAGGTCACAGATCTTCATGCAAACAGTCTTGGAGCATGCCTCTTTTGGTGATAAAATGGAATCTAATGAGACGGAACGACTTTCTGCGCTTGCTCACCCTCGCTGGGGCAGGTTTGGCTACCCCATCCTTTGCCCAGAATGGTCCCAATACCATCGAGGGAGAATCGGAGGTAAATCCCCACTTCATCAATAGTGGGCCAGGATTCGGCAACCGCCTCGCCCTCACCTTTGATGACGGCCCAACCCCAGGAGTTACTGAGCGCGTGCTGGCAGATCTCTCCAAATACAATCTTCATGCCACTTTTTTTCTTATTGGATCGAAAGTCGATGCCTCCCCCGCCCTCACCCGTCGCATCGTTGAAGAAGGCCATGATATAGCTAACCACACCTACACTCATCCCCGTTTAGCAGGCATGTCCGATAGTGCCGTCGATCAACAGTTATCAAAAACCCAAGAAGCCATCATCCGTGCCACTGGCATCACCCCTGTCTGGTTCCGTCCTCCCTACGGCGCCTTCCGCCGTGAACAAGGATCCATCGCAGCCAAACTCGGTCTCGGCGTAGCCTACTGGTCGGTTGATCCTAAAGATTGGTCCCAACCAGGAAGCGGTGCCATCGCTTCACGCGTCCTCTCAGCTTGTCAGCCTGGATCAATTATTCTCCTCCACGATCTTCACTCCCAAACAGCCGACGCCGTTCCCGCCATCTTCAGTGGTCTAATCGAACGCGCCTTCACCCCCGCGCCCTTTCACAGTTTTGTCGGCGCCCCCTACGCCTAGACCGATACCCTACTTCGCACCCGACAATATCGTTCCGGGAAGAACCCGCGCATTTTTCAAAACCAGGCTCCCTGGATTTAAAACACTGTTGCAGCCAATCGCCGCGCCATCTCCGATAATTGCCCCAAATTTCCGCAAGCCCGTTTCGTAAACTTTCCCCGCAAGACGCACCCGGATGGGCATTCCATCGAGTCGATAGTTCGAAAGAATCACCCCCGCCCCAAGATTCACATCACTTCCCACCAAAGAATCGCCCACATAATTAAAGTGCGGAGCGTGCGCCCCAGCCAAAAGAACGCAGTTTTTAAATTCAGAACTATTACCCAAAACACATCCGTCCCCCGCGATAACATTTTCTCTTAAATAGGCCCCATGACGGATCTGACAATTGGCCCCAATCCAAGCTGGCCCTT
>CAMCDO010000054.1 GCA_945873585.1 Verrucomicrobia subdivision 6 bacterium
CTCGGATTTGTCGCTCCAACCGCGTCAACTCTCCTGGAGTAAATACAATCACCTCCAGCCCCCGTTTATTCACGGAAGAGACTTCGATCCGAATCCGGGCATGCTGGGTCGGGATCTGGACCGAACCAAAACCGGTCATACTACGCATCATCGGATCCTAAAGAGAAAGCCCGGTGAACTCAAAACCCAAAGATTTTAAGCGCGCTCTGAATCGGAGCCGTTACTGGCGTAGTCACACCCCCACTCGCTCCGTTTGCCCCCTGCAATATCCCATTGGGCGAGTTTAGTAGCAGATTAATTCCCCCCTCCATTAGCATTTTTCCAATATCCATCTCCACTTTTGGATCACTAATCGTTCCACTGATTCGAGCATCCCCCGGAATCTTCGTGTAGTAGTCATTGCTCTTCCCGATCAACTGGGTCATCGATCCTTGCAGTTGACCACTACTCTGCATCGCCTCTTTCGTTAGGGCAAAACGCAACTTGCAATCCAGAGTTTGCGCAAACCAGTTCAGCCAACCATTCAGATTGGCACTCAAGGCCGTTCCCGTTACCTGTAAATTGGGAAGGCTAATTTTTTCTCCCTCCAAAGTGAAGTTGGCCCCGATATCATTAATCTGACTCGCGGCGATAAAAGTCGACCCCAGAATCGTACCTGCACTTTGCAAGGCTTTCGCCATTGAGGGCAACCGCTCCAAGTGGGCCTGATAAAGCCGAAAGCTGCCTTGCCCTTTGAGGGATTGGCGTAACTCCTCTATTGTCGGACCACTCGATTGCCCTGAGAGCGAAAGGTCAATCCACCCTCCAATCGGGCCCTTCGCATCCGCAATCATACTCCCCAGAATCGCCCCCAGCGGAAATTTACTCATCGCCACTCTCGCCTGCACGGGTTGACCCGAACCGGAGGATACCACCGCGGCACTGATCGATCCTCCCTTCACCTGAACGGTGGAAGGCTCAAGCAAAATGCCCTCTGGACCCCAACGAAATCGTGGGACTTTAACTGGTCCCACACTCGCCTCATCCACTACGATCTGGGCTAAATCCACAGAGATATCCATCCGTGTGCCCTCTTTTTTTCCGGAGGCTTTTTTCGGATCCGCTGGAGCACTAAGTAAATCCTTCGTTTGGGCCAACACCCCACGGAGATCGAGGACCCCACCGGCTGCTTGAACTGTCACCGAGCCCGGTCTCCACGAGAAAGAAGGAATCTGCACCGGGTCATTTCGATATTCAGGAAAGAGCAAGCTCGCATCCTTCAAAGAGAAACTCTCCGTCCGCCTGTCATATTCAAAATCACCCGCCACTCGAACCGAGGCAGACGGCAACTTTAAGTCCTCCATCAAACGGGCCTCTAGCAAGGTAATATCAAACTCCCCGCTCCCCCCGTAATTACTTACCTGCCAAAAACCTGCCCCTAGAACCACATCTCCGTCAATCCATTGAGCAGGAAGCAGATACGACGCCAGAAGAATTCGTAGCCAGCCATCTGCGATTCGTCCCTCTTCCCAAGATAAGGGTTCTGTCTTCGACCAAGAGACCTTGCCCAAAGAAATATTTCCCATCGCCCCTACCGCTTCCAGATGCAAATCGGAAAGGGCTGAGATTCCGCTTTTCCATTCCACGATCCCTTGGCTTTTAACCCCCAGGTTCGTCAAGCTCCCCACCGTCGGAACCTGAGCAGAAAGCGATGTCGCCTCACCGCTGTAGCCAATTTTTCGAAGCCCCTCTTTGCTGGCAGGCCCAACCTCCGCTTTGAATGCCAAGGCGCCCGCCGAAACCCATTCCCCCAGATGAGGGATATTTTGGGCGGCGGTTGCTAAGTCTAGCTTCCCGACAACCGCCACCGCTTCGTGAGCGTCTTGCTCTGCCGACAGTTGCAACCAGGTCAGCGCACCCTGACGACTCATCAACTGAAGCCGATGAAAATGAATCTGCTGATCGGCCCCCAAAGAGACCGAGCCTTGCAGACTTACCTGATTGTCTGGGAGGGTTACCTCGGGCAGAGCAATTGCCAGATCGAGCAACTTTAAATCTACATCCCCGCGCAGAACACCGAGCACTGGATCACTCTGAATCTTGAGAGAACCCGTCATGGTTCCCAGTAGGGACGACTCCTTAGCTGCGGGAAAGATTAAGGGACCGAAAAGTCCAATGGGCCACCCCGTATATTGAATGGTTCCATTCGCCAACTCCTTCCCACCAGGTTTCCAATCGCCTTGCGCAATCTTTTCCAGCAAGAGAGGCTTATCCAAAGAGGCCCGAATCGCGTCCGACCCATCTCGATGCTTCGCGTTCAAACTAAACGCATCTACCGAAAAATTTCCTGAGGATGAAGAGGGCCAAGAAGCTTTCACCGCGCCCTGCACCGATGAGAAGTCGACCAGACGCGACTGAGTCGATGACCCCGTCTCCACCGTTATCATCCCCTGCAGATTCGCTTCCACCCTGTCCTGCTGCCCCTTTCTCTCGTACTGGAACATTCCGTGGCCTGTTGCCACCTTCCACTGCCAAGCGGGTGTCAAAATGGAAAGCAGTGGCACAAGCAGAGAAGAGTCAGCCTTCTCTAAATCAATTTTTGCCTCTCCTTCACCATTCCTTTGATCCCAAGTAACCGTCCCTTTTCCGTCGAGGAGCGGTTGCCCTCCTCGGTCAGCCTGAAAGGTCACCTCAGGTAAACTCCATACCCCAATTAAATTCTTCACCTCGGAAGTAACTTTCGCCTGCCACGGATTCGCAGTTTCACCCAGCCAATGCATGTTTTCTAAGTTCAAGGAAACTACTCCGCTTCCTTTCTCCGAAGTATTTCCAGAAAATTCAACATGCACTTTAGCCTGCCCAGACTCAGGCCATAATTTAGCCCCGGTCCACGCCTTCCCTAGTCCCGCCAAAGCCGCCTCCCCTTCTCCCAAAATCCAACCCTCATTCTTCGCCCACTCCCACTCCGCCTGCACTTTAACCCGCGCATCCTTGCTAGCTCCACCCTCCCAATCTGCTGTCAAAACCGCCTCTTCTAACTTTATTTTTTGCCAGCCCTGAAGATTTCCTTTGAAATCGATCGCCGCTGAGTTCACCAGCAGATTCCCCTGCAAGAGTGCACCCGAGGCTTTCATCGCCCGACTCTCCATACGACCACCCAGCACAATCGTTGAACCCTGAATATCAGCACGCCCAGTCGCCGCGAGTTGTCCTCCCTGTACCTTCAACTGGCTTTGAGAAACCACCAAGGGGGCAATTGCCGCTAACTCCACTCCGCGTAAACTCCAATCCAACACCGCCATCTCATTCGCGGAAGCCGCCCCACCCTTCAGGTAAAATTTTGCCGCCCGATCAAGATTGACCTGAAGATCTTGGGGTTGCCCTTTTTGACCCAAGCCAATCTTCAACGACTGCATCTGCAAAAGGCTTTCCTCGCTGCGCCACGACCCCTCAGCCACCGCTGAAAAAATCGCTGGTTGCTCAGGCCATGCCGGACCCGCCGAAGACAGAATCTGCACATTTTGCCCAAGAAGATTGACCTCAGCCGTTATCGGTTTTTTTTCTCCCCCACGCAAACCCAGTGTTCCCCCGAGACTCCCCGCAACCGATTTGACCCCTCGCGATTGCAGAAGAATTCCTGCGATTCCTAAATCGATCGGCTCCAACTTAAGCTCCGCCGCCCAATCGCCCGTTGGCGACCACTGACCCTTTGCCGAAGTAGCCAACTTCACCCCTCCCACTCCTTCCCAAGACCCGTGCAAACGATCAACACTCCAACCCCCACCCCCCTGATTCGTCGCCTGCCCCTCCAAAGTAAGTCGGCACGGGACAATCAACTCAGTAGGCGAGAAATCAACCACCGTAGCCACATCCACCGTCAGATTTGCTTCCCACTTATCTCCCGTCATCCCCACGCTTTTCGTTGCTTTCAAAGTAACTGTCCCCGCCATCTCCTCCTTGCCAGGCCCATTCCAATCACATCTCTGTAATTTCGCTCGGATTTCCCGAGGCGTACGCCCATCCCAACCCTGGGCATGAGCCTCAACTCCGCCCAAAATCCAAGCACCCGTCTTCAAGCGTATTCGCCCCTCCGTTATTATCACCGAGGCTTCGCGCAAAATCAGTGGCACGGAGATCGGACCCGAGGAGCTCTTCGCATCGCTCATCTCCAAATCAATCAGACCAAATTTAAAATCCATCTGCACAATCTCTGGGGTCCCCGAAAATAAACTCTCAGGCCGAACCACCAGCAAGGCCGAATCCAACTCAATCCTCGATTTTTCCTGATCCACAGCCTCCAATCCCTCAAGCTCCAACTTGCCCAACGGAGTCAACCGGGCCGAAACCACCCGAGCTTTCCATCCCAGAGCACGCGCTACCAATGGCACTGTTACCCCCTGAAATACATTTTTTTCAAAAAGGAGCGTCGCCAAAATCCCCAACACCCCCAGCAGGGCCGAAAGTAGAAATTTACTAATTTTTACCAAATTCACGGGTTAAAACTATGCCCTGCCTAGCCCCTCCCCCGCAATCCCCGACAAGGACTCGCCTCTTCCCATCCTTTGTCTTTACTCAAGGTATGTTCGCTCGCCTCCTAGTCTCCTGCCTTTCCCTGCTGGCTACGGCCAGCCAAGCCGCCGATGGACCCGACCTCCGCACCCTCGCCCGCCAGACCCGCCCAGCCGTCTACCTCCTCGTTCTCCAAGACGAAGACGGAAAAACCATCGGTTCAGGCACAGGTTTTCTTATATCTCCCGAGGGGCTCCTTGTCACAAATCACCACGTAATTGCCGAAGCCAAAGTCATCATTGCCAAAGCAGAAAATGGCGGTCTTTTTCCTGTCCGCAAGGTTCTCGCAACTGATACCCGCAACGATCTCGCGATTCTGCAACTGGAGGGCAAAGATCTACCCTGTCTCACCCTCGCCCCAGATGGCTCTGCCGAAGTCGGTACACGCATCGCCGTCGTCGGAAGTCCCCTTGGACTTGAGGGATCATTGACCGAAGGAATTATTTCTGCCCGACGAAAAATGCCAGGTGAAAAACGAGACGTACTCCAGATTTCGGCTCCTATTTCGAAAGGCTCTAGCGGTTCCCCCGTCCTCGATGCCCAAGGCCACGTTGTCGGAGTTGCCTCCTTTCTTCTTCTCGACGGGCAAGGCCTTAACTTCGCCTCTCCTTCTGAAAACCTCCGCACACTCCTCTATCGTTTGACTAAAACTATTTCGCCCCCCCACCTGACTTCCTCTAAGCCCCCGCCCTCAACCCAGACAGCAGCGTCTTCTGCCTATATCGTGAAATCGGGCGATACCCTCAGCCGGATTATCCGCGATCTACAGAAGCGTGGCTTTCAGACTACCATCCAAGAGATCACCACGGTCAACCAATTGACTACCAACGCTATTCTTTACCCAGGCCAGATTCTTCAGATACCCAAAAAAACTCGTTGAAAACCAGCCGCTTTCTTCTCCGCCCCACAACCAATCTCGGCTTTCTCAGCCAGACCTTTCGTGCCATTCGCTTGGGCGACCCCCAAAAGTACATCCTCAAGGTCGGCACAGAAATTCCTCAGCGACGGAAGTGGGCTAAAGAGCTCCACGTTTTCGATAGAGAACTGGCTGCCTACCAACTGCTCGCTCCGCTTAAAGGAAAATATTCCCCACGCCTCTTTGCAGGTATCTCTGCCAACCAAGGATCCGATGGCCTCCTTCTTCTGGAAGAAATTCGCAACGCCCGCAACTTCGACCAACTCCGAGGCCTTCCTTGGACGCAACTCATCTCAGCCATCCGAACCATTGCCCACATTCACGCTTACTTCTGGAACTCCCCTACGCTGAAGAAATCTAAAGGTCTTCCTCGCCATGACTACATGCGCGCCCACGAGGTTAAACAAAATCTGTCCACTTTTCTGCGATGGGCTAAACTTTCGCAACGAGATCGCGCACTTTTTATCAAACTCCCTTCTCAGGTTCCAGCCATCCTAGCTCGCTTCAAAAAACGACCTATCACCCTCGTTCATGGCGACCTCCGCTCCGACAACGTTTTCTACGAGCAAACATCCGTCCGATTCATCGATTGGGGTCTCTCCTCCGTTGGAAATCCAACTTTTGACTTAGCCCGATTCGTATGCGGTAGTGCTCGAAAACACCTCAACCTTTCGCAACATGTCGATCTATTTACCGTCTGGCACCGTGAACTCCTCCGTCGAGGAGTCCCTAACTATCCCAGCCACGAAGCTTGGCAAGATTACCGCGACGCCGTTCTTCTCACCCTCACCATCCCCGTAACCAACGGTCCCACCTTGGCAAAGTTTTCCAGCAGAGGCCACAAATTGGCCAGAGTGGTAACCAAGCGATTCTTTTTTGCCGCTCGTGTAATCAATCACGAATAAGCCAGATCGTCCCGATCCACCGATGGATGACTTGAAAGCTTGAGAGGGAACCTCTCTCGAGGATCGATCTCGGATACGAAACCGCAGAATCTATTCTTTTAGCAAAAACTTAGCCGCTTCATTCACATCTTTGTCTCCCCGGCCTGAAAGATTCACCAAAATAATCTGGTCCTTCTTCATCTTGGCAGCTTCTTTCATCGCATAAGCCACCCCATGAGCTGTCTCCAGTGCAGGCAAAATCCCCTCAATCGTCCCTAGCTTAGAAAAAGCATTTAAAGCCTCATCATCCGTCGCATAGGTGTACTCTGCCCGCCCGATCTCCCTCAAATGGCAGTGCTCTGGACCTACCGCCGCATAATCTAACCCCGCAGAAACCGAATGGGTCGATTCGATCTGCCCATCCGCATTTTGCAGTAGGAATGACTTCGACCCCTGCAACACCCCTAACTTACCCCCTTGGAATCGGGCGGCATGCTTTCCAGGTTGAATCCCCTCTCCCCCAGCTTCCACTCCCACCAGTCGGACTGACTCGTCATTCAAGAAGGCATAAAAGATTCCAATGGCATTGCTCCCCCCACCCACACATGCACAAACCACGTCTGGCAGTTTTTCCTCGCGCAACATCAGCTGAGCCCGCGCCTCTTCCCCCATCACCCGATGAAATTCTCTCACCATGTAAGGGTAAGGGTGCGCCCCATAGGCTGTCCCCAAGACATAGTGGGTCGTCCGTACATTCGTCACCCAATCTCGCATCGCCTCGTTCACCGCTTCCTTTAGAGTTTTTTGACCCGCGGTTACTGCCACCACCTTCGCTCCCAGCAACCGCATCCTCGTCACGTTGATCGACTGACGTCTCATATCCTCTTCTCCCATGTAAATGATGCACTCCATCCCATAACGCGCCGCCATCGTGGCCGTTGCCACCCCGTGCTGACCCGCACCCGTCTCCGCGATAATCCTCTTCTTCCCCATACGCCGAGCCAGAATCACCTGCCCAAGAGCGTTGTTAATTTTATGCGCCCCCGTATGTAAAAGATCTTCCCGCTTCAGATAGATCTTTGCCCCGCCGCAATGCTCCGTGATGCGTTCTGCAAAATAGAGTGGAGTTGGTCGACCTGTGAAATCGCGCCGCATCTCCAGTAGTTCATGCTGAAAAGCTGGATCCTTCTGCGCTTTTTCAAACTCCTTAGCCAACTCCTCGAGCGGCTCCACCAAAGTCTCGGGGACGTACCTTCCTCCGTAGACACCAAAGTGTCCCGAGGCATCGGGCACAGCCGCATAAGTAGCTTTCGCACTCATTTCATCTGATCCTAGCGCAAATTTGGCTTTTGCCCAATCCTCTCCCTAGAAATAAATTACCTACTCTTGCCGCCGCAGATCCTCAATCGCCGCCGCCGGATCCGCATCCCGCATCAAGGCCTCCCCAACTAGCATGCAATGAATACCCTGAGCCGTAATCATCTGCACATTTTCTCGATTTCGAATCCCGCTTTCACTGATTCCCAGACAGTCGGCAGGAATCTCTGGTGCCAACTCCTCCGTTGTTTTCAAATCCACTACAAAGGTGTGTAAATTGCGATTGTTGATTCCAATAATCTCTGCATCGATCGCCAAAGCCCGATCCATCTCCCGCAGATCATGGACCTCCACTAAAACATCCGACTGGAGGGTCCGCCCTAACTCATAAAGCCGCTTTAGTTCGTCATCCGTTAAAGCTGCCACAATCAGTAAGAACGCGTCCGCTCCTGACGCCACGCTCTCGTAAACCTGAGCCTCAGTCAAAATAAAGTCTTTCCGAAGAACAGGAATCTTGACCTCCGAACGAACCGCCAGCAAATCGCCCAAACTACCTTGAAAGAATTCCCGATCGGTCAGAACCGATATCGCGCCCGCACCGCCCTTCTCGTAAAGCAAGGCTTGGGCTACTGGATCATACTTCTCACTGATCTTCCCCGCCGTCGGCGAGGCGGCCTTACACTCCGCGATCACCGTCACCATCTCAGGTTGAAAAAGGTTTGTTCGAAAACCGCGAAAGTCGTTTCGCAAGAGCGCTAACCTCCGCAACTCCTCTTTCTTTCCCTCGATCGCCTCAGCCTCTTTTCTCTTCGAGGCCAGAATAGCCCCTAGCCGATCCCCCGTAGGATAGCTCATTCTTCCTCCTCATCTTCCACCGGACCGATCCGCTTTTTCCCCTTGAGAAAAGCGTTCAGAAAAGGATCCAGTTCCCCATCCAGAACCGCCTGCACATCACTCGTCTGCTCCCCTGTCCGCAGATCTTTCACCAGCTGATAGGGTTGAAGAACGTAGGAACGGATTTGGTGACCCCACCCAATTTGACCTTTCGCCGCATAGTTCTGCTCCTGTTCCGCCATCTTCTTATCCTGCTCCAACTGCTTAATCCTAGCTGCTAGCACTTTCATCGCAGTAGCCTTGTTCTTAATCTGCGAGCGTTCATTTTGACAGGTCACCACCAACCCCGTCGGATAATGGGTGATTCGCACCGCCGAATCGGTTGTGTTGACCCCTTGACCTCCGTGACCCCCAGCACGAAACACATCCACCCGAATGTCCTTTTCTGAAATCTCCGTTTCCACAACCTCATCGGGCTCAGGCACAACCTCCGCCGAAGCAAAAGACGTCTGCCGTTTCCCTTGTGCGTTAAAGGGCGAAATGCGCACCAACCGGTGCACCCCACGATCCGCCTTGAGATATCCATACGCATTCTCACCCACAATCCGTAACATCACGTTTTTAATCCCCGCCTCTTCTCCACCCAGAATATCCAGAATCTCAACTTTGAAATCATGTCTTTCCGCCCAACGCTGGTACATCCGCATCAAGATACTGGCCCAGTCGCACGCCTCGGTTCCCCCTGCGCCTGCATTTAAGCTTAAAATCGCGTTCCTTCGGTCGTCAGGCTTGCAGAGGATAAACTGGACCTCAGTCGCATCGAGAAAGGCCAGAACATGGGCGATCTCCTTGCTATACTCGGCTTGAGCCTCCATCGAACCATCCTCCTCCGCCAATTCTTGATGCAGGGGTAGTTCGAGAATCTTCCGTTCCAAATCCTTCATCTGTTCAAGTTTTTTTCTAAAACCATTGGCCTCAGCGGCGACTTTTTGGGCAGCAGTCGAATCATTCCAGAAATCAGGCGCGGACATCCGCCCTTCCAACTCCTTCAACTGCCGATCGAGTTTAACGGGGTCAAAGAAACCTCCGTAATTCCCGCAAGCGGGAATTCACGGAGGAGAGATCGATGGTTTCGGTAGGGAGTGCCATACCTGACCAAAATGCCAAAAGAAGTGCCCAACCTCAAGCCCGACTCACTGTCAGACTCAAATAGAACACTCCGCCCGTAGGCACCCAAGAATTAACCCTAGATGCAAAATCGTACCTAAAATAGAAACAAAAACCCCCGGGACCCATTGCAGATGTGCGTAGCACATAATCCAATCCACCCGGAGGGGTAACCGCAAAGGCCAGGGGCGGGTGTGCGGGGGTCAATTCCGTCGCGTAAGCGAAAATATTTACAAGCCGGAGGCGTGAATCGAATGGGCCAGGGGCGGGTGTGCGGGGGCCAACTCACTGAAAAAGAAAACCCCTCGGACGAGCAATCACTCTCGTCCGAGGGGATTCTAAACTAACTGTGCTCTAAATAATCTTTAGAAGCTGTAGACAACTTCCGCACCAGCGTAGTAAGCCGGTCCACCCGAAACGGCACCAACATTGCCCGATGCGTCATAGATATTGCTGCCCCAATCCATTCGGTACTCTGCACGGATGAGGAGATTATCGATCACATTAAACCCAGCTGTGAGGGTGTACTCCCAGAGGTTGTTTCCTGTGACGTGATCTGTCCCGCTGTTTCCTGATGTAGTGTTAGCGCCCTGATTACCAAAGGCACTGGAGTTGTTGGAACCGAGGTATTCACCGCGGCTGCAGAGGGAGAACCAGTCGTTAAACTGGTACTTCGCATATGCGCCTGCGCCATACCAGCAGGAATTAACATTTTCACCACCCTGCGCACTGCCCGACGTATTGGCGAGGAGTGCATTGAAGGCCAAGAGCAGTTTGTCGTTGGCGAACTTCGGTGCCCAGTTACCCCAAGTGTTATAGATGACAGTATAAGCTGAAACATTTCCACCGCTCGTTGTGGCCGATGTGTTCACGCTGGTTTCCTGCGAGCTCACCGAGGTGTTGTTGTCGTTACCCGTGCTGTACTGGAAGTTGTTGCTCCAGTTCGCATTGCCGCCAGGGGCGGTCACGTTCAACGCTGCGAGCAAGGCCACGCCGTCCGAACCGTTCGGGTTGGTGGTGGTGTTGTTATCGCTGTTGGAACCGTTCACTACGCCCAATTTTCCATCGAGGTAATCGTCAAACTTGTAGGACGAAAGTACACCGGTGTAGTAGAGGGGCATCACATTGAACAGCAAACCAAAGGTCGTGTTCATGTTGGCGGGACGTTCCATGACTTCGTAGCCGAGAATGGAAACGAACTTTCCAACCTTGAAGTCCCAGCCGTTACCCACAGGGGCGCGGATCTCGACATAAGCCTGCTCGAGGAAGAGGGAGTTAGAGTTGTTGTTCGTGTTGGAGAGATTACCCGCGGTACGGTTCAAGAAGTAGGAGGCATCTTCACCGAGCATGATGTCGGTGCGGAATCCCGCCTGCGCCTTGTTCGCCGAGGTTAGTGCCTTTTCGATGGCGATCTTCGCTGCATAGAGATTGAAATCTCCACGCTGTGCGGTGTCGCTGCCGAAACGGCCGTTGACCTGCGATTGGTTACCCGATCCGGTGAAGTTATAGCTATAACCGGAATCGATGTAGCCGCTGAGCTTCACACCCTTTTGGGCGGTCTCAACGAAGTTATTCTGAACCATCTTTTTAGTATCTTGAGCGGATGC
>CAMCDO010000055.1 GCA_945873585.1 Verrucomicrobia subdivision 6 bacterium
CTGGTTCCCCACAGATCCAAAAAAAATTCAGAACTGAAATTAAGGGGATACAAAACATACGCCCCCACACGGTTCGGTCAACATCTATTTCAAATAAATTTATTTATTTTTTGCTATCCCATTCTCCCTACCCATATTTGCCCATGGACTGCTCCCACCACGCTAACCAACCCAGAAAAGATCGCCCCCACTCCTGCCACCACACCCCATCCCACCCCACCCCCTACGGAAAATTATTCTTCCTCTCCCTCCTCCTCTCTATCCCCCTACACTTCCTCTCTTCTGGTCATCTGAATATTCCTTATTGCTCTACCCTTGAGGCACTTATATCTAGCATCGTCGTTCTCTTGATCGGCTTCCCACTCCTCAAATCCTTCTCCCTTAGCCTCAAACAGCTTAACCCTAATATGTTTACCCTCCTGGGTAGCGGCATTCTCACCGCCTACCTTTACAGCCTCTTCACCACCCTTTTCCTACCCCTCTCTCACAATTCTCTATTTTTCGATGCCGCCGCCGCCATCACCACTCTCGTCCTCGCAGGCCAATGGCTCGAACAGTACTCCGAAAATAAACTCGCCCATTCCCTGAAAAATCTCCTCAACCTCACCCCTCCCACTGCACGCCTCCTCAACGGAACAACAGAAAAAATTATTCCCTGGGCCGATATCCAACCCGGTCAACACCTTCTCGTCCTCCCAGGCGAAACTATTCCCACCGACGGAAAAATCCTCGAAGGCCACTCCTCCGTCGAGGAATCCATCCTCACCGGAGAACCCCTCCCCATTGAAAAATTCCCAGGCGACTCCGTCCTCGGTGGCACTCTCCTCTCTGGAGGCCGACTCCTCATCCTCGCCGAGAAAGCCGGCAACCAATCCCTCGTCGCCCGACTCTCCCAACTCGTCGACGAAGCCAAACAAAATCCCCCGCCCTTCCAACGCCTCGCCGATAAAATCGCTGCCCTCTTCACCCCACTCGTCCTCCTCCTCGCTCTCGCCACCGCCGTCGGATGGATCCTCGCTGGAGAAACGACGGCTACCGCAATCAATCGGGCCGTTGCCGTCCTCATCGCCGCCTGCCCCTGCGCCCTCGGTCTCGCCGCCCCCGTCGCCACCGCCTGCGGCCTTTCCCGCGCCGCCCGGCTCGGCGTCCTCATCCGCAACCCCTCCTCTCTCGAAAAACTTTCTCGCGTCAAACTCCTTGTCGTCGACAAAACCGGAACCCTTACCGAAGGCAACCCCGCCATCACTTCACTCATCACCGCACCAGAAACCTCCGAAACATCCGCCCTTACTCTCGGAGCTTCCCTCGCCACCTCTAGCCTCCACCCCCTTTCCAAAGCCATCGTCAAAGCCGCCCTCTCAAAAAATCTAACTCTCGAAAAAATCTCCGATATCCACGACACCCCTGGCCAAGGCATCGCAGGCAAAACCAAGGGAACAGAACTTCTCCTCGGCCAACTCTCTTTCCTCGAACAAAAAGGAATCAATATCCCACCCACCCTCCGCATCTCTGCCCCCACAGCAGTTCATCACCAGACAGGACCCGCCGTCTGGCTCGCTCAAGGAAATCAGTGCCTCGCCCGCTTCAATATGGCCGATCCCATCCGCTCCACCACCCCCGCCGCCATCCAATCCTTACAAAATCTCGGCATCGATCTCGAACTCCTCACTGGCGATCAACCCGAAGCCGCTCGCGTCGTCGCCACCCAACTCGGCATCACCCGCGTCCAAGCAGGCGTCAAACCCGAAGCCAAAGCCGCCCGCGTCTCCTCCCTCGTCGGCACCGTTCCCGGCCTCGTCGCTATGGCAGGCGACGGCACCAACGACGCACCCGCCCTCGCCTCCGCCGATCTCGGAATTTCATTGGGCTCAGGCACCGACACCGCAAAAGAAGCCGCCGCCGTCGTCGTCCTCAAAGGAGATATCGCAGGCATCGCTCGCGCCTTCCTCATCGGCCGAGCCACCATCCGAGTCATTCGCCAGAATCTTTTCTTAGCCTTCGCCTACAATGCCCTCGCACTCCCCGCCGCCGCCGGCCTTTTCCTCTCCTCGACTGGTTGGGCTCTCTCTCCCACTTGGGCCGCCACCTCCATGGGCGTCAGCTCCCTCATCCTCACCGCCAATGCCCTCCGCCTTCTCCGCTACACCCCTCGGCTTTGAATAATTCGGTACGCACGCCTCCCTCCTGACCCACCCCATAGCCGTTCCCAGAAACGTCCTGCATTTTTGCTTGAGCGATTCGAGAATTTCTCCAAAAACCACCTCCCAGTTTTGCGAGAAGTTCAGTATGAAGATAAAAGGGAAGTGAGATGCAATTACTAAGGACCGCTCAGTATTTCCATTCCAGAAATAACTCACGCCGAATCCAAAGGTTAGCTCCTTGGGTTTTTCTACCACTTTTATAATCAGGTTTTGATAATGAGGCCGATCTGTTTCTTCCGCATAAGTCTCCACGCTAGAAAACAAGCCCATCTTTAGAATGTTTTCCTTGCTACTTTTTTCCTTCAAAGTGTTAAACACCTCCCCAGGAGCCAACTGGATTTCCCTGCGGATCAACGAGTCCTCCGTCACGGTGTTCCCCAGAATTTCAATCCTTTCCACTTTAAATTTCTCACTCTCTGCGATTTTAAAATGAATATCTAGATCTCCTTTTTTCTCTCCTGGATCTATTCTCCACTCCACCCTCGCCTCTCGAAATCCTTCCCGACCATACATGTTCTGCAAGATCTCCAGGGACGCCTGCAACCCGTTCACCGAATAAGCGCGACCGCGTGTTAGGCCATCCGCTCGGATCATTTTGAGCTGAACGCAGTCGAAGACCTCTACTCCCTTGGCTCCGCTCCTCAACTCCTTTAAAATATCGTTTTCGCTGAAAAAGGTATTCCCGCTCACAGATATTTTCTCAACCCCATACCTCTGCCCCTCCACGATCCGATAGACCATGCTCAAGTCCTCCCTGCTTTCACCTGCCCCGCCATCAACGCGGCCTTCCTTTTCTTCTTCGTTACTTTTTGGTTCACCAAAACGCTCGACCGACGCCGTGACTTGGACATCGAGAAAGCCCTTGTTTGCATAAAGGTCTTTCAGCCGATCCAAATCTATCTCCAGTTTCTCAACCTTGAAGCAGTTGGATTCCTCCTTGGAGGACAACGAGCTTGCGGGCTTCAGCGTAACCACCTTTCTCAACTCATCACTCCCCACATTCTTGTTTCCCAGGAAACAAACCTCCACAATGAATCCTAGCTTCCCCTCCTCAACTTCGAAAACCAATTTTGCCTCTTCCCCCTTCAGATCGATTGTCTTAGGGGTGATCCTTACATCCTTATAACCTTTTTCTCGGTAGCACTCCTCCATGGCCACCGCGTCCCTGAATAGCCGCTCCTCGCGCAAGATTTCCCCTGCCTTTGTCACCGTCAGATTCCGAACAACCGCCCCCGCACCGCCTGCCGATTCATGGGCATCCCTCGTATCCCACGGCTTTGGGTGCACGCGTATCAACTCCTCTCGTTTCACCGAAAGATTATCGTCCAATCCGCCATCTGGCCTTCTTCTTTTCACTTCTACTTCAGAAACACGCACTCTTGGGTCGACAAACACCCTCAGGCGTACCCCCCGCTCCCCATCCTCCGCCCGCACCTCTGTAGTAATAATCTGCACGTTGGTGTGATCCCCCGTCTGATAAAGGTTCTCAATATCTCCGTCCACCACCTGCTGGGAGTACACCCCACCCTTCTTGCTCCTCATACTTTGCCTCAGCTTTTCTTCGTTTAGCACGACATCACTTCTCTTGCAGGAGTACTCGATTTCCAAAATCCGAATCTGATTCGCCTCCCTCGAAGGCGACTCCAATGGACCGACATGGAGTGCACGAGCCGCTGGAACTACTTCTTGAGACCATCCCATCACACCCCCAAGCAAAGACAGCAGTATAATAGACCAACGCACCCCCTCAGTTTGGTAACCCATCAACCCATCGCCAGCTTATTCTTTGTTCATTAGCCACCCTCCAAAACCGATGTTCTTTATTTTAAGACGTACGGAATCCTTACCCCAGGCTCATCCTTTGGAAAATCTCGCTCATTCCGCGTGACCAATAAACATCCCTGCTCCCTCGTCGTTGACCTCACCCCACTCCCCCATTTCCGGTCTTTGCGCGCGTGAGCGCGTCCCGCGAATGCGGGACTCCCTTTACAACTTTTCCGGATTTTCTAAAAGTTCCGCCACCCGCGCCAGCAGTCGTCCCGCCGCCCCGCCGTCGATCACCCGATGATCAAAACTTAAAGTCAAAGGAGCTTGCCTCACTGGCTGAAAAGATTTTGTCGCCTCATCCCAAACTGGCACCACCTTCGCCGCGCCCAACCCCAACACCAAACTCTGCTCAGGCAAGGGGATTGGCGTGGCCCACTCCAACCCAAAGGTCCCATAATTCGTCACCACCGCCACCGAACCGCCCGCCGCTTCCCCGGGCAACTTACGCGCCTTGGCTTGCACCATTCTCTCCGCATAAAGCCCGATTAACTTATCCAAGGTAGTCTGATCCACTTTCCGCAAAACGGGCACCAGCACCCCGTCGTCCGCCTCCACCGCAAATCCAATGTCAATCGAGCCAGGATGAACAATCCGATTTCCCACCAACCTACCCGCCGGCAAACTATTTTCTCCTAAGGCCATCCCCAAAGCACGAACCGCATAAAGAGTCGGCCCTGGTTTCGCTGGATGCTTTTTCCGATGAGCCATCAACGCATCCATCCGGGCGGATCTCCCCACCGTGGCCAAGGGCCGCGTCCAACTCCTGCGCATCGCATCCGCCACCGCCACCCGCATCGACGAAGCTGGAGTCAATTTCTGCTTTTCTAAATCGGTAATGAATTTCTCAAAATCCTCAATCGTCACTCTCCCCTTTGCCCCGCTTGGCGCTAATCCCGCCAAATCCGCTGCATGTAAACCCAACTCCTCAATCCGCGCCTTCATCCTCGGAGACAGATAACTCGCCCCCGCTGCCCTCGCTGGCACAGGCAATCCCTCAACCGTAGGCAAGACCGCCCGGCCATTTCCATTTCCATTCCCATTTTCAATCACCGCATGCCCATTCGATAAGGCCTCCCCCGAACCATCTCTTTTTCCACGGGAACTCATCGCCCTCTTCACCGGCTTTTCCTCGCTTCTCCCCGCCACTTCGATGTGACCCAAAACATACCCCACTGGATAACTAACTCCCTCTTTTGCTTTCCAAGCCTTCCAGATCCCTCCATAGCTCGTCGTAATACTCATCACCGCTTTGCTTGTCTCCACCTCCGCCACCTCCTGATCCGCTTTGACCTCATCCCCAGGCTTCACCTTCAACCGAAGCAACGTCGCTTCCGCGATCGACTCCCCCAACTGGGGCATGGAAATAGCAAATTGTCCCATTTCTTTTTCCTTCCCCACCCTACCCTGCTTCCCCCACAGCGACAATGCCGAGGGCGACCAGCCCGGGATTCCCTTGCGGGACCGGGCCAGTCAATCCCCAGCGCAACCGTTCCTCAGACGGCTGCTTTATTTTCCAACGTCCGGATGCTGGAAAAGAATATCCGGATCAGAATGTCCACCTCTTCCAAAGCGGTACGCACCGCTTGCCCATCACAGGGCACTCCCGCCTTCTCCAACAGCTGCAGAGCTCGGCGCGAGATCCGCAATTCTGTCAGACTTGCTCGGAACTTCTCCGTGAACTCTTTCGCCGAAGGTGATCCCTCCGCTTCCCCATGCCGGAAGTAAGCGGATGTCCCCGCACGGAGCAACTGCTCCGCGAGGTGACCCCCCGCCCGATCCTCTGGCAAGCTTCCTGCCAACCCAAGTAAGTTGGCCGTAAAAGAGAGGAGACGGTCGGACAAGTCCGGCCCCCTTCTCTCCTCGTGCGCAGGAGCCACACCCTTCGGTGTGCTCACGTTTGTTTTCTCTTGGGGTTTCCATCGATTATCTGGTGTGGTTGTCTTCATGGAGGATTAAACTGGACCCAAGGCAAAAAGTTGCGGTCTTTTGAAAATATATTTTCCCACCCCCTCCTTCACTCTCCCTCAATCCAGAAACCCCCCGTATTCACAAGAGTTTACAGTTGCCAAGTAGCCTCCAACATATTCACCACGCCTCCCTGCCATGAACTACTCCCTCGGCTTTTGGCTCTTCGCCCGCATCACGGGCCTCACCTACCTCTTTGCTTTTCTCTCCCTCCTGCCCCAACTCCCAGGCCTTCTTGGCCCGCACGGAATTCTTCCCGCCCAAAACCTACTCTCTCGTGTCACCGAAATTACTCGCCCAAACTCCGCCCCCCTCTCGCTGCCCTCCTTCGCCTGGCTTTTCGGCACCTCCGATTTCTCCCTCCAACTCATCGCCCTCCTCGGAATCGTAGCCTCCATTTTAATCATCACAGCTTATCTTCGACCCCTCGGCGCAATCCTCGCATGGCTCTGCTGGCTCTCCTTTGTCAACATCGGCCAAGATTTTCTCTCCTTCCAATGGGATACCCTCCTCCTCGAAGTCGGCTTCCTCCTCATCTTCGCTGAAAAACCCGGACTCCTCCCCCGCCCACCCGGTCGCGATATCCCACCCCTCCTCATCCGCCTCGCACTCACCTTCCTCCTCTTCCGCCTCATCTTCAGCTCCGGCGTCGTCAAACTCCTCAGTGGCGACCCCACTTGGCCCAACCTATCCGCCATGACTTACCACTTCGAAACCCAACCCATCCCCAACCCCTTCTCCTGGTTCATCCATCAGCTCCCCACTTCACTTCTCCATCTCTCTACCCTTTTCACTCTGCTCATCGAACTCCTCCTTCCCTTCGCACTTCTCATCCCCCAAGCCAAAGCCCGCCTCACTGTCTCCCTCGGATTCCTCTCCCTCATGCTCCTCATCACCCTCACTGGAAACTATGCCTTCTTTAATCTCCTCACCATTGCCCTCTGCCTCCCTCTCATCGAAAACCGCTTCTACCCTTCCTCCCTTCGCCCAAAAATCATCCCTCTTCCGTTGATCCCCGTCCCATGGCGACATCTCGCCTCCCTCGCCGCTCTCCTCCAACTCTCTCTCGCCATTCCTATCTTCCTTTCCACTCTCCAACTTTCCCCCCGCTCCTCAAGCACCCCATGGCAAAACTCTTTCGCTCCCTGGCACCTCACCTCCGGTTACGGACTCTTCGCCGTCATGACCACTCGCCGCCCCGAAATCACCCTCGAACGCAGTCCCGACGGACTCCGCTGGGATCCCATCCTTTTCCCCTACAAAGCCGGCCCCGCCGATCGCCTCCCTCCCCAAATCGCCCCCTTCCAACCCCGCCTCGACTGGCAAATGTGGTTCGCCGCTCTCTCCGCCGAGCGAGGCCAACTCCCAGGATGGTTCACCCCCTTTCTCGAAAAACTCCAGCAAGGCTCTCCCGAAGTCTGGCATCTCCTCTCCTCCACCCCCTACCCCTCAGGCCCCACCTACCTCCGCCTCCGCCTCGATCAGTACCACTTCTCCACACCCACCGAGCACTTATCCACCCGCCACTGGTGGAAAATCACCCCCGGCCCCATCCTTCTTGTTCTCTCCCCAAAAACTTCTCGTTAAGCCATCTCGTCCAACTTTAACCTAAAGCAAATGCCTCACCTCCGCGTCTCCATCTCCGCTCAAAAACTCGACATCATTTCCGACGACGGCTCCGTCTCCCGCTCTTTCCCCATCTCCACCGCAAAAAAAGGGACAGGCTCCGAGCCCGACAGCAACAAAACCCCCCTCGGCTGGCACCGCATCTGCCAAAAGATCGGCGACAACGCCGAATCCGGCACTCACTTTGTTGGACGCAAACCTACCGGCCGTATCTGGAAATCGACCGACCCCGTCGAAGAAAAGAACCTCGTCCTTACTCGCATCCTTTGGCTCGACGGCGATGAAGATCACAACCGCACCAGCAAAGACCGCTACATCTACATCCATGGTACCAATCGCGAAGACCTCATCGGCCAACCCGCCAGCGCTGGCTGCATCTGCCTACGAAACACCGACGTTATCGAACTCTACGACCTCACCCCCATCAACACCCGAATCGAGATCATCGCTTAAAACCAGAACCGCGGCCCAATCGCGGAACGCAGTAGATCCAACCCCAGAGTGGTTTTAGAAATTAGCCGGCTGCGCCCCGACCCGCGTCGGGGTTATTTCAAACATCAAAACTCAAGCCCAGGTAGGGCGGTCTCTCCGAGAACGCCTGCGCTCATTTTTGTATGCTCAATCGCCCAGCTAGGCGGCCTCGGAGATGCCGCCCCTACCTAAGCTTCCAACTTTAAAACCTCCTTCGCGCGTGAGCCCATCCCTCATCGGCGATACGTGCCAGAACAAAATCAGTTTCTACTTTTCGCACTTCCCGCCGCCGTCTCAATCTTCTGCGTCGATTGGGAAACATAACTTTCCCGCTCCTTCTTCTGCATCCAGCCCCAACCCGTCAAGAAAAGCGTAACCAGCAATATCCCCACCAACAAAAACCGCATCTCCAAGATAAAACCCTTCGGCAGACCCGCCCCATTTTGATTCCGACGTCCCATTAATATTTTCAGCATCTCCATGCCTTAACAATCGACCCGCTGGGCGAAATTTCACGAAGTTTATTGTGACATCTTAGAGTCAAACCCCCTTCACTTTTTCCCTCAAAACCTTCGTAGCCTCGTTCGCTTGCCTCCACCCTTTCGCATCAAACACCTCCGATGGCTTGAAAAGGGTTCGTCCAAACTTCTCCACCGATTCTACCGCCCCCGCCCAATCCTTCTCCGGCATTTCCGCCAACGCATCTCGCGCAATCTCCACACAAGCTGGATTATGACAAATCAGCAAAATCTCCTCCCCCGCCCGTACCGCCTGCCTCGACGCCTCCGCACTCCCATACCGATTCGCAATCGCTCCCATCTCCAAATCATCCGTCATGACCAACCCCTTGTACCCCAGCGTTTCTTTTAATAAACCTGTGACAATTTCCCGATTCAAACTCGCCGGGCCCGAACTCTTTCCCCATGCAGGAAACTGCGCGTGCCCGACCATAATCGAATCGCACTGCTGCCCCACTTCACGAAATACCGAAAGTTCCTCCTCCATCTCTGCCCTCGTTCGATCCACCAAAGGCAGATCCCCGTGCGGATCCAACCCGCAAAAAGTATATCCAGGAAAATGCTTCCCCGTTCCCTTGACCCCCTCCTCCTGCATCCCCCGTAAAAACTGCCCTGCTCGCCGTATCACCTCCTTGGGGTTCTCTCCAAAACAGCGCCCTGCCAGCGAATTATCCACCCCCGCCCTCGCCCTCGGCGCATAATCCAAAACCGGTGCCAGATTTAAATTCAGCCCCACCAGCTTCATCACTTTTCCCGTCCACTGCCCATGCTCATAAAACCACTCCTCCTTTCCCGCTCTCGCTAACTCCTCACCCGAGGCCGGCCTCTCTCCCATCACCGCCAACCGCGCCACCCTCCCCCCCTCCTGATCCACCGTCATAATCGTAGGATGCCGCACCAACTCCGCACACTCCTTCACCAATCCGTGGAACTGACTCGCCTCGGCCATATTCCGCGTGAAGAAAATAAACCCCCCAGGCTGCACTCTCCGAATCAGATCCCGCAACCCATCGGTCAAATCAGGCCCAGGCAAGCCCATCACAATCAATCGACCTGCTGGATGAACTTTCACCCTATTGGCTCTAAGGATTTTCCCCTCCCTACGCACGCTCAATCCACCGCCTCCAGTCTCGACCTGACCCCCCCTCTCCCGTAAGGTTTCTTCTCACATGGCCACTTTTCAGATCATCTTCACCCCCGCCAGTTCCTCCGAAATCACCCAGCTCCCTACCCCTCTTCAGGTCGAGGTCCTCCGCGAATTCGACGTCCTCACCGCCGACTTTCTCGAAAAACATCCCGACCGTTTCGGTATCGTCCGCCGGCCCGACCGCACCCTCTACCGCTATCGCGCGGGGGAATACCGCATCTATTTCGAAAAGACCGAACCTGGCCTTGTCATCCACCGCGTCCTCCACAAAAACTCCCTCAAGGATTTCGCTTTCCGCTCCCAGCTGCCCCTCTCCGAAGACGAAGTTCTCGCAGAGAACCCAAAGTTTTGGGATCTGATCAATGCCGCCAGCTCCACCTCCTCCAAAAATAATCTGTGAACTGTACCCTCCCTCTACTTCTTGCCCTTCTCTCTGTCCTCACGGGGTGCCAACCTTCGGGACGCGTGACCAACCTCGTCGCCCTTTTCACCGATTTTGGATCGACCGATCCCTACGTCGCCCAACTCAAGGGCGCCATTAAAACGATCTCCCCTTCCGCTGAAATCATGGACCTATCTCACGAGAACGCTGCCTTCGATATCCCCACCGCCTCCTACCTTCTCGCCAAATCAACCCACACTCTTCC
>CAMCDO010000056.1 GCA_945873585.1 Verrucomicrobia subdivision 6 bacterium
CCCCTTATCCGCGCAGTGGCGCAGAGACGCCAAAAGCAGGGCCGAACCCAACCCGCGCCTTTGATACTCATATTCCATCACAATTCCAGAAAGGAGCTGGGGCCCTTCACCAGCAATAGCCAAGACTGCACTCACCCCCACCACCCTCAACCCCAACCCAACCGCGGTTCGCGCCGCCGCATACCCCGCACTTCCCCCGCCAACCACCGCAAGGTCAAAGGACCCCCTCATAGAATTCGGACTACCCAACCGCAACCACGCCCGACTCGATCAATGTGCTACGACCGCCAAACTTCGGATAAAGATAACGTGCCGCTGGCACCCCCATTCGGGTTACGACCGAGGCTTTTTCTAGCCCCTTATCCGCGCAGTGGCGCAGAGACGCCAAAAGCAGGGCCGAACCCAACCCGCGCCTTTGATACTCATATTCCATCACAATTCCAGAAAGGAGCTGGGGCCCTTCTCCAGCAACAGCCAAGACTGCACTCACCCCCACAACCCTCAACCCATGCTGTAGAACAAGAATATCCATCCCCACCAACGGCTTTCCTTCTGGGAAGATCTTTTTCCGCATGGGATCGAGATGGGACTCCAAACTTACCATCCACGCACTTTCATTCAAAAAAGATCGTTGCACCGCATCCCAAAGAGACTCCACCTCAGGATTGGCTTGTACCTTAATCTCGTGCTTGGGCGGGAGCGGGCCGGGGAGAATAGGCACCTTCGCAAGATCCCAGTCAAAACGAACAGCCTGAGTTAAATTCCGCATGTTCTATTGGAACGCACAAATGGACGTAGGCCAAGCTGGAAACTCCCTACCGACTTCCAGGCTTACTCGCTGGAATATTCTGCAAATCGATAGGTAACGCTGTCGCCTCAAATGTCTCAACGGGTAACCGCAATAAAGAACAGAGTGAAACCCCCAATTCAGGCCTTTTTTCACTCCGATCCACCAAACATGCTACCCCCGCGACCTCCCCACCCGCCTCCTGCACAAGTTGGATCACCTCTTTCACCGCGCTACCCGTCGTCACCACATCCTCCGCCACCAGAAACCGCTCCCCCCGACTCACCGCAAACCGGCGAATTCGTAACTTCCCCTCCTCTTTCTCCGCAAAGATATGTCGCTTCCCTAAATGCCTGGCCACCTCATGCCCTACCAAAATTCCCCCCATTGCTGGCGAAATGACCGACGAAAAAGTCCACTTCTCCTTCTCCACCTTCTCCACCAACGCCTGACACAACTTCGCCGTGGCGGTGGGTTCTTGAAGAACAAGTGCACACTGAAAGAAGTCGCGACTGTGTTTTCCAGATCGCAGAACAAAATGACCGTGGAGCAAAGCTCCGCATTTTTGAAAGATTTCTAAAACTTGAGCCGAAGTCATTCCCCAGACCGCCGTGCCACGAGCTCAATCTCCACCGCCCCGCCTTTCGGTAAACCCGCTACTTGAATCGTAGATCGACTCGGCGGGTCCTGAGGAAAAAACTCCGCATAAACTGCGTTCATCTCAGGAAATGTTTTTAGGTCGATCAAGAAAACCGTAGCTTTGACCACGTCCGCTAAAGTCAATCCTCCCTCTTTCAATAAACTCTGAGCACGCTCGAGGGCCTTTCGGGTCTGCTCCGCCACAGTACCATTCAGTAGATTCCCCGCCTCATCCAATGCCAGCTGACCAGAAAGATAGACCAATCCGCCCGCTTCCGTGGCCTGCCGATAAGGTCCGATCGCAGGGCCCGCCAATTTTGAGGTCCAACCTTTATGTCCCATGGCCAATATCCTTTCCGATTCGATCCCCGCCGTCAACGCTCTTGCAAAGAAAACCGCTACCCTCTCTCTTTTTTAGCTGGCGAGACCCAGTCCGACCCTTAAACTTCCTTAATGAAAAGATTCTGGCCTATACTCTCCTTGCTCATGCTTCCCACCTCCCTCTTTGCCCACACGGGTCACGAAGCTTTAGGCTTTTCCAGCGGTTTTACCCACCCCGTTCTAGGTCTAGATCACCTTCTCGCCATGCTCAGCGTCGGCATGCTCAGCGCACAAATGGGCGGGCGCGCCATTTGGACAATCCCCGCCACCTTCGTGGGCTTTATGCTCCTAGGCGGAATCTTCGGCATGATCGGAGTTCCCTTCTTTTCCGTTGAAATCGGTATCGCAGTTTCCGTTCTGGTCTTAGGCCTTGCCATTGCCGCTGATAAAAAGATTCCTGTCCTCCTTACCATGGTCGGCGTTGGATTTTTCGCCCTCTTTCATGGCCACGCCCACGGAGAGGAAATGCCTAGCTCCGCCCAACCCTTCCTCTACGCCCTCGGCTTTATTCTCGGCACCACTCTCATTCACCTCGCTGGGGTCGCCATCGGTTGGACCGCCACTCGGATCCCCCGCGCCACCACCATCCTTCGGTTCGGCGGCGCTTTCATCGCTCTTCTCGGTTTCTTTTTTCTCTTCCAAGCTTGCGCCCCGGGAAAATTAGCCCTCCAACTCAGCTCGACTCTCCAACCTTAACTTTTTTCCTTCAGCTCCATCAGGCTTTTCCGTAGCAGCGCCAGACACTCCTTCCAGAATTCCTTCGGCAGCGCCTCGTAGCGCAGCGTCTTCGAGTCCACCTTCGTCGTGAAAAAGATATTACTAGGCTCCCCAAGCAACTCATCGAAAAGACTTCGCTTCACGTAGGCAGAAATTTCATTCCCCTCATCCAAAAACAGATTCACTTCCGCCCCATCCGCTTCTGCCTCCAAGGCCAGCAATACCTTCTGCAATTCCTCCCAGCCCAAGACCAACCCACCCTTCTTCAAAGAAGCCACCTGCGTATCAATCAAAAAAAGCAGCCGCTTCACAATCCTCGCGCACTCCACTCCGCGGTTCTCGATCTCCCGCGTCTCCCGCCCACTTTCGGGGATGACGACTTTAGATTGGCGTGCCTCGTGCATCCGTTTCTTTTGCCCATTCCCCTCCAGTCGGAAAAGAGTTTTTTTGCCACTTTTTTTACCTAATAAATTCTCCAACTTCCCCTTTCCCTTGGCCTCATCTGGATTATCCTCGTCGCCTTGCTCATCGACACTCATAGCCACCTTGATTTCTCCGACTTCGATGCCGACCGCGAGGCCGTCATCCAGCGCGCGACGGATGCTGGCGTCACCCGTCTCATCGCTATCGGCACCAACCTTACCACCAGCCGGGCCGCCCTCGCCCTCGCCGATAAGCACTCCAACGTCTTCGCGACCGTCGGCATTCACCCTGGAGAAGTGGAAACAACCCCCGACTCCGCGTGCGATGAACTGGAACGCCTCGCTTGCCACCCGAAGGTGGTCGCCCTCGGGGAATGCGGCCTCGACTACCACTACTTACCCAGTTCCACAAACAGCGCTTTTGTAGGAGCCTCCATCGCCACGGGAGGCACTGCCCCTGGCACCGAGACGCTCCTTCTACAGGACGCGAACCTTAAAAATCGCCAAGCAATTTTTTTCCAGGAACAACTCGATCTCGCCGTCCGACTCTCCCTCAACGTCGTCGTCCATCAGCGCGACTCCTGGGCAGATACCCTCGCGACTCTCCAACCCTACGCAGGTCGCCTACGGGCGGTCTTTCACTGCTTCTCGGGTACCCCCACCCAAGCCAATGAGCTCATCGCCCTCGGCCACGCCGTTTCCTTCACTGGAATTGCCACCTTTAAAAATGCCCGCGATCTCCATGAATCGATTCGCCAAATCCCCGCCCACTCCTATTTTCTCGAAACCGATTGCCCGTACCTCGCACCCGAACCTCATCGTGGCCAACGCTGCGAACCCGCCCATACTCGAATCGTGGCCGAGAAGGTCGCTTCTCTCCGAGGTCGAACTCTTGAAGAAATCGCTCGCGAAACAACCGCAACTGCGGAAAAATTCTTCCGCTTCACCCCCACCCAATGAAATCACCCCACCTCCACCTTCCTTTTTGGATCCGCGTCCCCGCCACCACCGCCAACCTCGGCCCAGGCTTCGATGCCTTCGGTCTCGCTCTCAATCTCTATAACTACATCGCCGTCGAACCTGGCCTTCCAGAAATTCCTGATCCCTTTGCCTCCGAAATTGTCGAGGCCTACCACAAAGCCCGTGGACTGCCCACGAAACCGTACCGTCTCGTCGTTCGCGGTCTGGTCCCCCCTTCGCGTGGCCTCGGAAGCAGCGCTACCATTCGCTTGGGCATGCTCGCCGCCCTCGATAAGCTGAATCGTCGCAATCTCGACCTCCCTTGGTTGATTCAGACCGCCACCGCCCTCGAGGGCCATCCCGATAATATATCTGCCGCTGCCCTAGGTGGATTTGTTGTTTGTGGTGGACGCAACCCCGCCCGCGCCAAAGTCTCCTCTCGCCTAAAGTTTGTCGCCGCCATCCCGCGAATCGAAACCTCCACTCGCACCGCTCGCTCTCTCCTTCCCCCCAGCATCGCCTTTCAGGATGCCGTCTCCAATCTGCGCAACTCCGCTCGAATCGCCGCCGCATTTTTCCAAGGAAAAGTCGAAGAGGCCCAAGGCGCCTTTGCTGACCGCCTCCACCAACCCTACCGTGCCGCCCTCGTTCCTGGACTGGAAGCCGCCCTCGAAGCCGCCCAAAAGGCAGGAGCCATCGGAGCCTTTCTCAGTGGCGCAGGACCCACCGTCATGGCCATCTGCCTCAAGTCAGAGCAAGCCGTCGGCCAAGCGATGGTCAAAGAACTTCACCACGCAGGACTCGAATCGGTGGATATAAAAATACTTCAAGCCGATAACAGTGGAGTGGACGTGGTTCGCTACCTTCCTCAATCCGCTCGCGCAGCTCGCTGATACCCTCCCGAGCCCTAAGGAAGAGCCCTTACTTCTTTTCGCCGTAGTGGTGCAACCGATTAGAAAGAATCAAGAAGGTCGGAGCCCAAAGCCCAACAAAAATTCCGAAACGCTCCGCATACGCCCGTTTAGCTTCTGCCATCATGTCGCCCGTTCCTGGCGCACCAAATTGTCCCCCTGCAGAGAACCAGATCATAACCGAAGCAATGATCGAAAGAAATCCCAGCGCAAAACATAGGTTACTCAGAAACTCAATTTGTTGTTTGTTCATATTTGGAGTCTGGACAAAGCCCTATTCCCATCAAGCCAATTCCCTTCAACAAAAAAAGCCGATGGTCCGAGCCGAATGCCAGTGCCCTACTGGCACGCCTCGCACTCGCCCCCGTTACGCATCGCTTCAATCGAGCAGGCCGTCTTTTCCTCCTCGGTAAACGTCTTCACTGTCCCCTCCACCACTACGGCAGAGTCCTGCATCCCCGCCCTCAGCTCCTTCTTGTGCTTCACCGTGGCTTTCTCAATGTTGGAAGCCCCTAAAGTCCGCAAGTAGTACGTCGTCTTTAAACCTTGATGCCAAGCCAACCGATACATTCGCGAGAGGACCTTCAAATCCGCTTGTCCTAAAAACAGATTCAACGATTGCGATTGATCGATCCATTTCTGACGCCGTGCCGCCGCCGCCATAATCCATTCAAACCCGATGGCAAAGGCAGTCAGATACCGCTTTTTCAGCTCTTCTGGCATGCCCTCCACCGGCCCTAGCTCTCCGTCGAAGTATTTCAACTGGTCCACCATCTCCTGATTCCACAAACCCGCCTTCTTCAAGTCTTGGACCAGAAACGGATTCAGCACAATGAACTCTCCCGAGAGATTACTTTTCACAAACAAGTTTTTGTAGGTCGGCTCGATACAGGGAGAGGTCCCCATAATATTGGAAATTGTCGCCGTCGGCGCAATTGCCAGAACATTGGAGTTTCTCATTCCGTGAGCCCGAATCTTCGCCCGTAGTGGTGCCCAATCCATCCGTCCGCCCCGCGGCACTTCTACCGGCACACCACGCTCCTGCTCCAACAAATCAATCGTATCTTGAGGCATGAGCCCGCGATCCCACTTGGAGCCGCGATAGCTGGAATACGTTCCCTTTTCTTCGGCAAGATCGCTCGAAGCTTCGTAGGCGTAATAAGCAATCGCCTCCATCATCTCATCGTTAAACTCCACCGCCGCTTCCGATTCAAAGGATAGGCCCTTCAAATACAGCGCGTTTTGTAGCCCCATCACCCCCAGCCCAATCGGCCGATGCCGCGAGTTCGCCGTGCGCGCCGCCTCCGTAGGATAGAAGTTAATGTCGATGACATTGTCTAAAGCCCGGACCGCCACTCGCACCGTTTCCCGCAACTTGGGCAGATCCAATGCCCCTTCGGGCGTCAGATGAGTATCCAAAATAATCGAACCCAAGTTACAAACCGCCGTCTCGTCCTTGCCCGTATTCAAGGTGATCTCAGTGCACAAGTTGGAGCTGTGAATGACTCCCGTGTGGTCCTGCGGACTCCGCACGTTGCAGGCGTCCTTAAAGGTGATCCAGGGATGGCCTGTTTCAAACAACATCGCCAACATCCTCTTCCAGACTTCAATCGCCGGAATTTTTTGACCCCAAATCTCACCCTTCGCTGCCCGCTTCTCATATTCCACGTACGCCTCTTCAAACTTTTTCCCATACAAATGATGCAAATCAGGTGTGTCACTGGCTCGGAAGAAAGACCAGTCCTCCCGCGCCTCCATCCGCTTCATGAATAAATCAGGAATCCAGTTCGCCGTATTCATGTCGTGGCAACGCCGCCGATCATCCCCGGTGTTTTTCCTTAGTTCCAGGAAATCAAATAAGTCGTTGTGCCAAGTCTCCAGGTACGCACAACCCGAGCCCTTTCTTTTGCCCCCCTGATTCACCGCCACCAAAAGATCGTTGTGCAATTTCAAGAACGGGATCACCCCCTGGCTCTCTCCATTCGTACCGCCAATGTAACTGCCTGTGCCGCGGACGCTCGTCCACGAACCACCCAACCCACCGGCCCACTTCGATAAGCTGGCATTCTCCGCCACACCCCTTTGCATAATCCCCTCAATCGAATCGTCCACCCAGTACAGGTAACAGGAGGAAAGTTGACTGTGCTTCGTACCTGCGTTGAACAGGGTTGGGGTCGACGAGCAAAAGCGCCGGCTCTTATACAGATTGTAAAGCTCTAGTGCCCGCACCTCTCGATCCTTCGTCTCCGCATGAAAAAGACCCATCGCCACCCGCATCCAAAAGAACTGGGGAGTTTCTAACCGGCGCGATACCTCCGCTTTTTTGTCCACGATGAGATAGCGGTCGTACAGCGTCTGTACGCCCAAAAAGTCCAGTTCCAGATCGGCCAACGGATCCAGCGCATCGGCCATCTTCTGGAGGTCATACTTTTGCAGATCTACGCTAAAACGATTAATCTCAATCCCTCGGGTAATCGCATCGCGGAAATTCTTCCGATGGAAATCATGCAGTGCGCCTACCCCGTCCCGCACGATATCCCAGCCCAACACCTCTTCATAAATAAAGGAGAGTTGAATTCGTCCGGCAAACTTTGCGAAATCCGCATCTTTTTCGATGAGGGTTTTGGCATTCAAACTGATCGTATTATTCAAGTCCACTCTCTTGATCTCATCGAAAAGAGAGCGGCGCAGCTCTTTCTCAATCTCCCCCGCCCCCAGACAAAGATCTAACCCGATCGAGGCAAACTCGATCCGTGCCCGTAAATCCGCACCATCCCACAGCATGGTCGTGCCGTCCAAATTCGTCACCACCACCATCCCCTCGGCCGGTGCACCCACCACCTCGGCTTCTTCGCCCCGCTCCTTGCGCTCGCGCCGATCCGCCCGCGTGGCCCGATAAAGAATATACCGCTCCGCGACTTTATAGTGCCCTGCCCTCATCAACTCCTCTTGGACCAAATCCTGCAACTCTTCTATGTGGATCGTCGGTTGCGAAAGCTCCGTTACCCTTGCTGTCACCGCCCGCGCAATCTCCGGCGCACAAAGAGAATCCATCCGCAAAGCGAGAAAAGCTTGGCGCACCGCAATCTCAATTTTGGCTTCATTCCACGGCACAATTTGCCCTTGCCGCCGAATCAGTCGCAAAGTGGACGCCGCAGGCTCCCCCGGTCCAGGCACTGCCAGCGGACGCTCCCTGCGTTCCCCCACTAAACTTCGGGCTACATCATAGGCGTTGTTGTCCACTAAAGTTTTCTCCACAAGACTTTCAAGATCTTGAATTCTGAGGCGAAGTGGACGTTCGGCAAGAGCTTGCCGCGCTAAATTGCGACCAACTTCTGTACAAATCCTCGCCACCCACCTGCGGTTCGGTTCGGTGAAAACCGTCTCTTGCCCTTTCGCCTTCAGCCAGCGCGACAAACTGCGACCGACCATTTCGGCAACCTCGGCCAGACAGAAAGCCCGCCGCGCCTCTCCATCAATCACCTCAATCTCAGGCAGATCCATCTCCACGTCATCCACCGAGCTGCCCCATGCCCCAGTCTTGCCCTCAGGGAGGTTCAAAAACTGTTTCATCGCCAAATCCACATCCACGTCACGACGGTCCATCTTCATAGTTCTATTCTCCTCCTGCTTCGTTTCTTAAAAAATCAGAGCTCGTCGTCGTGCACCGACGCCAAAGCCGACGATTTCTGATACTCAGTCACCCGACCCTCGAAAAAGTTCTGCTCTTTCTTAATGTCCATCATCTCCGCCAACCAAGGCAAAGGATTCACCACCTCCGCACAAAGCGGCTTCAATCCCACCCCTTCCAATCGGCGATCCGCAATGTAATCAATATAAGAAAGGAAGTCTTCCAGACTCAATCCCACCGCATTGACCGGAAGGCAATCCCGAATGAAGGTTTTCTCCAGCGCCACCGCTGTGGCCATCGTCTGGCGCAACTCCTCCTTAAACTCCTCATTCCATATTTCGCGATTCTCTTCGACTAGATCCATAAACAAATTGCGGAAAACCTCAATGTGGTTCGACTCATCCCGCAAGGTGTAGCGGAACATCGCCCCAATTCCGGGAAACTTGTTCTGCCGATAAAGCGACAAGATCATTCCGAAGAGTCCATAAAACTGCGTCCCCTCCATGCACTGACCAAAGACAAAGATGTTCTTCGCCAGGAGTTGCTTATTCTCCAGTTTGGTCAAATCCAGATCCCGTCGCAGTTGCTTCGAAATCCCTGTGACAAACTCATTCTTCTTAACGATCGACTGCACATCTTCAAACATCGCCTCACACTCATGCGGGTTGATCCCCAAAGAGCTGATCATATAGAGCAAGGAATCCGCATGAATATTCTCCTCATGCGCATGCCGACCCAACACCAACTTTAATTCGGGGGCAGTGACCATCTCCCGTACCACGTGCTGGATGTTGTCCCCCACGATCCCTTCGGCTGCAGAAAAGTACCCGATCCCCATCCGAATGATCCACCGTTCCACATCCGTCACTACCTTGCTGTCTTTCCACTGCTCAATATCTTTGCCCATCCCGATGTCCTCGGGCTCCCAATGATTGGCTTTCATCTTCCGATAAAGGTCATACGCCCAGCTGTACTTTAACGGCAGGAGGTTAAAGGTCATCGTCTCCTTGCCCAAAATAACTTTTTTACCCGCAAAGGCCGCTTCCGCTTTCTTCTTATCGAGGACGAATTTCCGTCCCCCCACCACGAATTCTGTTTGCATCATGACTTTTGTTCTCCTTTTTACCCCTGGCTAAGGGAGCAAACACCCAAGGCGAAAGGCCCAGTTTTAGCTGTTTTTACGCTTTTTAGCGTAATTTTGTCGCTTACTGCCGTTACCCATTGACTTGTGGTGTGCGTGTTCAAGAAGACTAGATGTAGTACAAGTCTTTTACGTGTCAACTGACTTTTAAAAATAAATTTCGACTATGCTCATAGGCTTGCAATAAAGGCGGATAGATCATTTTTCCCTCGAGGCTTCCCCCCTTGTCCATTCAACTTATTCACATTTACCCCGAAAATTCCCCACCCTACCTGCCCAGTTCAAACCAATCCAACCCTCGGCATCTCTACTCCGTGGGCACGTGACAACCACCTCCGCCGTGCTTCTCAAAATATTTTTGATGGTACTCTTCCCCGCGAGTGTAGGGACCGGCTAACTCCACTTGGGTGACAATCGGGCCAGAAAACTTTTTCGCAGCGGAAAGTTTATCGATCACATTCCAAGCCACCGCCTCCTGCTCGGGTCGCGTAAAGAAAATCGCCGAGCGATACTGGTCTCCCACATCAGGCCCCTGCCGATTCAGAGTGGTCGAATCGTGCATCGTGAAAAAACGCTGAAGAAGTTTTTCGGTACTCACTTTTTTGGGATCGTACTCTACCTTCACCACCTCGGCGTGCCCCGTGCCATGCCGACAAATATCCTCATACGTTGGATTTTTTGTCGACCCACCCGCGTAGCCCACCTCCACATTTTTAACCCCGGCAAACTTCGAAAAAGCCTCCTCCACCCCCCAGAAACAGCCCGCCCCAAGAAAAATCGTTTCCGTGCTCG
>CAMCDO010000057.1 GCA_945873585.1 Verrucomicrobia subdivision 6 bacterium
CAGTATGCCTGTGATATTACCTACGGGACGTGTTCGGAATTCGGCTTCGATTACTTGCGGGATAATGGGATGGCGACGACCCCTGAGGATCAGGTTCAGCGGGGTCACTTCTTTGCGATTATTGACGAGGTGGACAGCATTCTGATTGATGAGGCGCGGACGCCGCTAATTATTTCTGGTCCAGTGACCATTTCGACGCATCAGTTTGATAAATATAAGTCGGTGATTGATGGGTTGGTACGAAAGCAGAATGGACTGTGCACGGATTGGGCGAATCAAGCGAAAGCCAAGGGGGAAGCGGGCGATCTGCCTGGGGCAGGGCGGTTGCTCTATCGGGTGAAGTTAGGTTCCCCGCGAAATAAGCTGCTCTTAAAGTTTCAGGAAGATCCTGCGATGCGCCGAGCAATTGATGATGCGGAGTTGGAGATGTATCAGGACACAAGGCGAACGGAACTTTATAAGACCAAAGAGGAGATGTACTTCTCGATTGATGAGCGCAATAGCGAGGCGGACTTATCGGAGATGGGTCGGACGTTTTTAAATCCGAATGATCCCAATTTCTTTTTGGTGCCTGATCTGATAACGAAGAATCACGATATCGAAACGAATCGGGCATTGAGCGAGGAGGAAAAGTTAAAAGAGAAGCAGGTAGCGCAGGCCGAATACGAGGATGCGAGTCAACGGATCCATAACATTAGTCAACTTTTGCGGGCCTACTGTGTTTTTGAGAAGGACGTGCACTACGTGGTGCAGGAAAACAAGGTGATGATTGTGGATGAGTACACCGGACGGTTGATGCCTGGTCGGCGGTGGAGTGATGGTCTGCATCAGGCGGTGGAAGCGAAGGAAGGGGTACAAATTGATCGTGAGACGCAGACCTTGGCGACGATTACGATTCAGAACTATTTTCGATTGTATGAGAAGCTGGGCGGGATGACGGGAACGGCGGAGACGGAGGCGAACGAATTTAAGGATATTTATCGGCTGGGAGTGGTGGTGATTCCGACGAATCAGCCCTGTGTGCGGGTGGATGCGGATGACATGATCTTTAAAACACGGCGAGAGAAGTTGAATGCCTTGATTGAGGAGATTAAAAAACGGAATGCGGTGGGGCAACCGATGTTGGTCGGAACGGCTTCGGTGGAATCTTCTGAAATTATTAGTCGAATGCTTCGACGTGAGAATATTCCGCACAGCGTGCTCAACGCGAAGCAGCACCAGCAGGAGGCGGAGATTGTCACGCGAGCGGGAGAGCGGGGTGCGGTAACGATTGCCACGAATATGGCAGGACGAGGGACGGACATTAAGCTTTCGGCGGGAGTGGCGGAGTTGGGCGGATTGCATGTGGTGGGGACGGAGCGTCATGAGTCGAGGCGGATCGACCGGCAGTTGCGAGGGCGGTGTGCCCGGCAGGGGGATCCTGGCTCGGGTCAGTTCTTTATTTCCTTTGAGGATGATTTGATGAGGAATTTCGGCGATTCGCGGAGGATTGGGGGGTTGATGACGAAGTTAGGGATGGAGGAAGATGAGGGGCTGCAGCATCCGTGGTTAAATCGATCGGTGGAAACGGCGCAGAAGAGGGTGGAGGGCAGGAATTATCAGATTCGTAAGCACACCTTGCAGTATGACGATGTGATGAATCAGCAGCGGACGGTGATTTATGCTTGGCGTACCGATATTTTGAATTCGACCGATCCGAGGCCTGAGGTGTTTGAGACGGTGGATGAGCGGATTGAGGCGGAAGTGGAGGCGCGGGCGGGGACGGACCCGGTGGATCTGGAGGGACTTGTGCGTTGGGCGAATGCGGCCATGCCGGTGGGATTATCAAAAGAGGATTTGTTGGGAGCGGGGGGGAAGGAGGAGTGGACGAAGTATTTGAAAGCGAGAGTGCGGGAAGCGTATGAGGTAAAGGTGAAGTTTGAGAATCCTGAAGCGGTCAAGGCCTTGGAGAGATTTGTGGTTTTGGGGGCGATTGATCGGTTATGGCAGGAGCATCTTTATGCGATGGATGGTTTGAGGACTTCGATTAATTTGCGGGCGTATGGACAGACGGATCCGTTGATTGAGTATAAGAATGAGGCGTATGGAATGTTTGGAGAGTTGATGGGGCGAATTAAGGAGGAGGTGGTACATAATCTGTTCCGGTCGGCGTCGAGTCTGTCGGCGTTTGAGCATTTCTTGGCGGCGCTGCCTCAACAGACGGGTCGGGGCGAGATACCTAGGCAGGATCAGCCGACAGAGGGTTCGATGAGTATGGGGGGAGAAGGTGAGGGGAGCACCGTGGTGGAGGAGGCGTTGGTGCCGGTGAAGAGGCAGGGACCGAAGTTAGGGCGGAACGATCCATGTCCGCTTGATCCCAAGAAGAAATTTAAGAACTGCTGTGGGGCGACGGGGAGCAAAGGCTGTTTGAAAGTGACGGGGTAGTTGTTTAGGGCTACGGGCTTACAACTTTAAAAAGCACTTACAAAGCGCTGAAAGCTATTAACTTACAATAAAACAAACCCTCTTGGTTGGGATCAGGGAAGGATCATTTTTCGATCTAAATTTCCGACGCAGGCGGAGGGAAGGCGAGAGTTGAAGGAGGAGCGGTTGCCAAGGACTTCCCGTTGGGTGCCGTCGGCAAAAGCGACGATGGCGTTGCCGGCATGGCGAAAGTGAATGGTGTTGGCGCAGTCGGTTGTATTAAAAAAATAAAACTCTTCGAGCATGGGATTTTTTCCAGAGGCGGGGGATTGAAAGGTATTGATTTGGGCGCAGGTGGCGAATAGAGCGATCTGGCCAGGGCGGTCGAGCTGATTGATTTGTCGTAATTTATTGGTTTGCTGACCCGTGGGACCTCCCGTGAGTTCGGTGTTTACGCCAAATCCGAAGTAGCCGTTTTTGAACTTGGGTTTAAAGCTGGCGCCCATGGAAGTGAAGGCAAAGTCGGGTACGGTGCCTGCGGAGTCGGCGACGTAGGGGCCGAGCGGTCCGCTGGATTTATCTAAAACACGCCGACCTTCGGTCTTGGGACTTGATGCACTCTCAAAGCCGAACCACCACTGGACCCCGTTGGTAAGATTTTCCCGAGAACGAAAAAAACGACCGTTATTTTCACCTAGATAAGTTTGCGCAGCGATACTCAGTTGGCGAAGCGCGCTGGAGGAAGTCGCAAGAGTTGTTTGGCGTTTGACGGCTAAGGCAGCTGGGGTGAGGAAGGTCATGAGGACGCCTAAGATGACCATGACGGCGAGGAGTTCGATGAGGGTAAAGGCGGGAGGGCGGTTCATGGGAGTTGTCGTAAACGGAAAAACCATTTCGGTTTGTTGGATTGGAGTAAAACTATGAATGAGGTTTCGGCTGAGGTTGCGAGAAAAGAGTTACCTTGAAGGCTCCATACTGGTGCAAGGAGGTCCTCTTTCGATTCGAGCTGATATAAGATATTAGGAGTTGTGGTAAAGATGATTTCTAGCTCAGTAGAAGATTTTAGTCGGATCGATTTAGCTGTTGGAGAAGGGGGAAGGGCAGGTGAGGGCTCTACAACAGGAGTTGAAGTGAAATCAGCCGCGAAGCTAAAAGCATCCCATGATCCATCAACCAGGATTCGGTCGGAAGCTCCGATCGGGGAAGAAAACCAGTTCACATTCGAATAGGTATCGGTGCCCGTCTGGCTATAGGTTTCCTCACCAACATATTTCCAGTTTGCATCGTAGATGGGGTAATTAAAAGTGCCTCCGTAGACGCTGTACTCCCAGTAACCATTTGTCCAATCAGACTGAGTGCGCAGTGTGGTGTCATTTTGAAAAACAACTGAATCTAAGGCATTTCCAAAACCATACTTTGTCCAAGAGGTAGCAAGTCGTGGGTCTGATCCGAGGTAAGTTTGTGAATTTTGCGGACTGCTTGAATCCGTTAAATACGTAGTTCCTGCAATCGACTGAAACATGTCAAAGCTTGTGGCCGTGCCATCCCATCGGTAACCCCAGACCATTGATGTGGGGGTGCCTGCATCATTCCATTGGATCACGATGGCCGCCTCGTTTATTCCCGTTCCTGTCCAAAACTTTATCGAATCAAAAGTGGTGGACGCAGCGGAGGGGGTCGGATGTCCTAAAATGATTCCTACTGCGAGAAGGGGAAGTGAAATTGTCTTCCAACCAAAGCTTGATCCAACCACGAAAGCGTATTTCAAGGTGTTTTCCGTTCTGGCGATAGACAGAAACATCCGCACGGGATGCGGGCATCCGGACTCTCGCCCTTCATTTTTGCGATGAGGGTTGACCTCTTTCTAGCGAAAGAGGTGCGATGAGCCTTGGCGGGCAGATGTTCGGACTCCGGGTTGCGAACCTCCTCCCCGCCTTCACCCTTTCATCCTGCCTAAACAGAATGTCCAGATTGGCGTGCTTTCGCATGGGGATTTGTCACCCGATACCGCAGCGCAACTGTGGCCGGTTCTCACGGCCTTCCCTGATTCCACCAAGGGAAAGAACTAACTCATCTCTAGGAGCAAATGAAGGTAGGTCAAGGGGCAGTGTGTCATCGATTTCTGGGGGTAGAGGTTGAGGCAAGGTTTGAAGTGGGAGAGGGCCGAGGGGTAAGGTGGGGGATGTCAAAGAAGGCTTATCGAGTGGCGGTGGTTGGGGTAACGGGTGCGGTGGGGCAGGAAATTCTCCGTGTCCTGGAAAGGCGGAAGTTTCCTGTGTCGGAGCTTGTGCCCCTCGCGAGTGAGCGGTCGGCTGGGACGGAAATAGAGTTCGCGGGCAAGAAGGTGAAGGTGCGGAAGTTGGAAGCGGTTGCTTTTGCGGGAGTGGAGGTGGCGTTTTTTAGTGCGGGCGCCACGCGCTCGCGGGAATTTATTCCGATTGCGAGGAAGGCTGGGGCGGTGGTGGTGGATAATTCCTCTGCGTTTCGGATGAATCCCGAGGTACCGCTGGTGGTGCCAGAGGTGAATGGAGATTTACTGGACGGGAAATCCAGGCTGATTGCGAATCCGAACTGTTCGGCGGCGATTTTAGCGGTGGCGCTGGCGCCACTGCATCGGGCGGCGGGTTTGGAGAGCGTGGTGGTGGCGACATACCAGTCGGCGAGTGGGGCGGGGGCGAAGGCGATGGCGGAGCTGGACCAGCAGGTGCGGGATTATGCCGCTGGGAAAGAATTAAAGGCGGAGGTGTTTCCGCACGTCTTGGCTTTTAATTTATTTTCGCACAACAGCCCGGTGGGAGAGGACGGGTATAACGAGGAGGAACAGAAGATGGTGGAGGAGACGCGGAAAATTTTTGCTCTACCGAAATTGAGGATGGTTCCGACGTGTGTACGGGTGCCAGTTCCGCGGGCTCATTCGGAGGCGGTGGTGGCGAGGTTTTCTAAGGCGATTTCGGCGAAGGAGGCTAGGGAACTTTTATCGAAGGCCGCTGGGGTGAGGGTGATTGATGAGCCAGCAAAAAATCTCTATCCGATGCCGCGGGATGCTACGGGAGAGTTGGAAGTGCTGGTGGGGCGAATTCGGGAAGTGGAGGGAGACCCCCAATCCTTGGCCTTTTTTGTCAGTGGTGATCAGCTTCTGAAAGGGGCGGCTTGGAACGCGGTGCAGATCGCAGAGGAGTTGGCGAAACGCGGATTCTTGGGGTGAGTTATTTTCGGGCTGGCTTGAGTAAAGCTGTGGAGCGCGGAGGAGAATTGAAATTTGACCCCTTGCCTCAGAGGTCTAGCGGGCTCCGATGCGCGGGCAGAGTTTTAGGATTTCGCAATTTGCGCAATCGGGCTTTCGGGCGGGGCAACGTTTTCGGCCGTGTGCGATGAGAAGATGAGAGAAAAGGGTCCACTCCTTTTTTGGAACTAATTTTACGAGGACTGATTCGACTTTGACCGGATCGACTTGACGGGTGAGACCCATTCTTCTGGAAAGGCGTCCGACGTGAGTGTCTACGACCACTCCCTCTGGAAGGTTGAACGCATTGCCCAGAACAACATTGGCGGTCTTGCGGCCCACTCCCGCAAGCTGGTGCAGCTCTTTCATCGTCTGTGGGACTTCGCCTTGGTGTTCTGAAACGAGGGCAACCGCACAAGCCCGAATGGAGCGGGCTTTCGCCCGATAGAAACCGGTCGAGCGAATGATCCCCTCCAGCTCGGCTTGAGGAATCGTGGCGTAATCGTTGGCGTTGCGACAGCGGACGAAAAGGGCGGGGGTGACTAAGTTGACGCGCACGTCGGTGCACTGCGCGGAAAGAATGGTGGCGATGAGAAGCTGGAGTGGATTGGCGTAATCCAGTTCACAGTGAGCTTCAGGGTAGGACCTTTTTAGTTGTTGTATGATCTGCTGGGTCCGGCACAGAAGAACCGGCGAGGGGGTCACGGAGAAGCGGGAGCGGAGGCTGCGGGGAGTGATTTCAAGAGTTCGGAGGCCTCCGAGACTGTGGGGGTGTTGGGATATTTAGAAAGGAGGGTAGTGATCAATTTCCGTGCATCGTCGTTCTTCTGCTGGCCACGGCGAATCTTGGCCGCGCGAAGAAGGCCCTGTGAGGAAAGGTCGGGCAAGCTGTCGTAGTAGAGGTCGATTTTCTGGTAGTAGCTAACCGCAAGATCCAAAGGGTCGAGCTTGGCTTTGCCTACTCCTTGTTCGACCTGGCGGGTGGGAATATTTTTTGAAGCGACCACCTCCAAGGCTTGGCCAAAGGCGAGCATCGATTTGGCTTTCATCTCGTTGGAGGAAGTCGGACTTTCGATAACACTCGTCCAAAGTTCAAAAGCGGCAGGATTGGTTTTATCCCCGTCGTACTTACCAGCCTCGACCAAAGCTTGAGCCCGCAGGAAGTTGGCTTCTTGCACCTTATCGGACCAGGAGTAGTCGCGAGCCAACTCTGCAAAAAGTTTTTCCGCTTCCGCTTTGTGGTTAGATTGAAATTCAATTTGGCCGAGTCCAAAGAGTGCAGAAGCTTGAGCGTACTGGCGTGGGTCTTTCGAGCCGACCTTAGCGGGGAACTCCTTGCGAATTCGCTCGAAAACGGGGCGGGCCTCTTCGGCTTTGCCTGCAGAGAGTAGGGCGTTGGCGAAGCGCTGGAGATCGCGCCAATCTAGGGCGGCTTTGTTTTCGAGAGACTGTTTATAGGCTTCCTCGTAAAGACGGAGGGCGAGGGTAGTCTGGCCCGCTTCAAAAGGTACGCTGGCTTGAGAAAAAAGAATCTGCGCGACGAGGCCGGGTCGGGCGCTGGCTTTGCTAGCGAGATCGCGGAAGGGTTGGAGGCATTCTTCCACGGGGGCGGCTCCACTAGAAAAGCGGAAGAGACAGATTCCGACGAGCTTGGAGAGGGCGGGGGCAGCGCGTGGGCCTGAGTAACCGAGAATGGCTTGGCCGATAGAGTCGGTGGCGCGCTGGAGTGATTCTTTCCAACGAGTCTGGGTTTCAGGAGGCAGTTGGGCATATCCTCCCATAGCCTTGGCAATGGTCAGATCGAGATCGGCAGATTTTTCCAAGGCGGAGTAGGCCAGATCAGAAATAGCGACGGGAGGCGGGGAGGTGGTGGTATCGGGATAGAGTTCTTTAAAAAGTTCAAAAGCGCGACGATAGGATTGCACGGCTTGGCTCTCATCCCGTTCTTCGGCGAAAAGGGTGCCACGGGAAAGGTAAGCGCTGATATTGCGTGGGTCTTTGGGGTAAATGCGGAACTGATCTTCTTGAGTGGAAAGCATGAGATCTTTCTTTTTGTCGCGAGCATAACTTCTCCATATCCGCTCGTAGGCATCGAGCCCAGCGGGAGAGCCAGAAAGTTTGGTGGTGGCTTCTTTCCAGAGGGTGAGGGCCTGTTCGGGCTTCTTGGCCTCGACCCAGGCATCCCCTTGGGCGAGGAGTGCCACCCCGAGGTTGCTCGATTGAGGGTAGGCGGTGATGAATTTGGCGAAGGCGGTGGCAGCTTCGGGAAACTTCCCTGAGGCGCGCAGGGCGTAGGCGAGGCGCAGGGTGGCATCCTCTTTGGTAGTGGGAGTGTGGGTACCCGTGCTCAGCTCGGTGAGTTGGGTGATGCCTTCGGGAAACTTCTTTTCCCCAATCAAGGCTGTGGCGTAAAGCAGTTGGGTTTGTTCGGCGCTTTCTTCGGAAACTTTTCTTTTGCCTGATTTAATATCGGCAAGAAACTTTTCGTAGTAGGTCAGGGCTTCGGCGCCTTTGCCTGACTTTTGATAGGCGGTGGCGATGAAGCGAGGAATTTCGTCGGCATACCTTTCGTCGGTAATCTTTTCTTGGGCCGATTTTAATCGTTTGATGGCAGATTCGTAGTCCCCGTCATCGAGTAAGGCGCGTCCGACGAGATAATCCACGAGGCCAGAGATGCCTTTTTGGGTTGGATAATCCTTTTGATATTTTTCAACCAAGCGATCGGCGTCTGCGGTACGTCCTTGGAGGGCGAAGGTAAGGATGATCTGCTGCTGGGCGGGAGCGGCGAGGTCAGGAGTTCCGTACTGGGCAACTTGGCGAAAAACGAGGCGGGCTTCGTCATAGCGGCGAGTCTGGAGGAAGGCCTGGCCCACTTGGAGGAGGGCCTGGCCTGAGAGATCGGGGCGGGAGCGGACCTCTTCGATCTTTTGGCTGGCTCGGGTGATGCGACGAATTTTCTCAGGGGAGGGGGTAGATCCTGAGGCGACTTCGGCACGGAGCGGAGCGAGTTTGGCTTGGAGTTGGGCGATGAGTTCCTCTTTGCTGGGGACGGCACGAAGGCGAACGACCGCCTCGTTGAAGCGGTTGCTGGCGAGATCGAGCATGGCGAGTTGGAGATTGGCCTCAGCGGCGAGAGCGGGACTGGATCCGGAAGCGATACGAGAATAGATCTGACCTGATTTTGCGAGAGCGGCATCAGCGTCTGCTTTTTTGAAATCGGCGAGAAGTTCCTTGGCTCGTTGGGCTTCGGCGTATCCTTGAAGGTAGTCGAGATCTTCGGTGAGGTCTTTTTCTTTATCGGCGAGGCGGGCGGCGTCGAGGTCGGCGCTGGCCTCGGCGTATTTACTTTGCTGGACATGGAGGCGGGCGCGGAGAAGAAGGTTCTCGGCGAGGGATTTGGATTCAGGAAATTCTTTGGCAAAGGCGGCGACGAGTTGAATCGCTTCCTCAATACTCTTTTTTTGTTCGACCGACTTGTCGGGAGTGGTATTCGCTTGGGCGGCTACAGCTTGGAGGATGAAGTAGGCGGACTCTTCTTTGACATCTTTTTCCTTAGTGGTGGTTTGTACTTTGCGGTAGGCGACGATGGCTTCGGGCCATTTACCGAGGTTGTATTGAGAGCGTGCGAGAAGAAGGTAGGCACTGGGTAGGTTGAGGGAGGTGGGGCTGGCTTGGATAAAGGCGTTAGCCAGTTTGATGGCCTCTTCGAAGCGGCCTCCTTCGTAGGCTTCGAGAATTTTCTTGGCTGCATCGCCAGGCTCTTGGCCGGGGAGGGCTTCAGGGGAAAGAAGGACAAAGGCCAAGGTTAAAATCTGGGCGAAGAAGAGGAAGGATTTCATCCGTGAAAAAATCCTAAAGCCAGCGCGGGTTTTCTGCCAGCGGAACTCTTAGGGTATGGGCACATTTCCCTTGCCAACCTAGGGGCATTGTGGGGATGATTCACCTATTGATGACCTTGCCTTTGCCTAGCTCAACGATGCTTTCGGTCTGACCCACGCTGTCTTGATGTCCTCTTTTTTCCTCCTTTGAAGTCGCTGCGCCCCATGCGAGCGGTCTTTTTCTCCTGATGCAAGAGCTACGCGCCAACCATCGGATCCGGGCGCGCGAGGTGTACCTCGTGGACGCGGCGGGTCAAAAAGTGGGGGTGGTCAATTTCAATGATGCGATGAATGCGGCCCGTCAGGCGGGTCTGGATCTGGTGGAGGTCAGTGGCAACAGCAATCCGCCCGTTTGTAAGATCCTGGATTTTGGGAAATATCGTTACGAGATGGACAAGCGGGAGCGGGAGTCGAAAAGACACAACTTGGCCGCGAAAGTGAAGGAGATGAAGTTTCACGTAAATATCGATCCGCACGATTATCAGACCAAGCTCCGCCAAACGGAGGGATTCCTCTGGAAAGGGATGAAAGTGAAGGTGGTTATGGCCTTCCGCGGTCGTGAAATGCAGCACGTGGAGCTGGGGCAGGCAGTGGTCGTGAATATTCGCAACGATTTGAAGCTGGTAGCGGTGGCGGATGCCAATCCGAAATTGATTGGCAGGAACATCACAATGATGTTAAATCCTCTCCCCGCTAAGAAGCGGGTACGGCGCTGGACAACCGAGAAGGCCGAGGGGGC
>CAMCDO010000058.1 GCA_945873585.1 Verrucomicrobia subdivision 6 bacterium
TTGCCTTCGGCACCAAAATATCCACACCCTCTCCATTGGAGCCGCCCGCCCCTCAGATTTCGAAGAACATGTCGCGGCTATCTCTCGCCTGCCAGAGGCGGAAACTCTTCTGCCCCCAATCGAAGAAAAGTTGCGCAAACAGTGGGAAACAGCTCTCCCCGAACGCTGGAGGAAAACATGGGAATTAGGTCTTCCCTCGTGGCCCGACGCCCCCCAAGAGACTAACTTTCGCGAGATTCTCCGTCTCTATAACTTGGCCATCGCCTTCGACCTGACCGACTACGGCAGGATGCGCTACAATCTTTTAGGGCAAGGAGGCCACTGGTTCGCAGGTCAGCCCCTGGAAAATCTAACTCGCGAAGAAATTCTCCCGTCTTTAGCGGGCTGTCCCGCACCTGAAACCACCTTGGAATATCTTTTGGCCGCAAGAGAACTTTTCGCCGGAAAGAAAATCGAACGCCTTAGCAAATCAGCGTAATCATGCTCTCCGCCAAGCTCGCCGGTAAACATTCCGCCCCTCCTTCGCAAATAACTCCTCAAACTCGCTTGTGGGTTCCCCCTCTCCACTCCACGAATCCTCGACCTGCCATGACACGCAGTGCGCCACCTCCTTTTTTGCCCATTCAAAATAATCGAGATCATCGGTGGTTAACTTCAAAAGCCCCCCAACACGGACTGCCTTGGAGGCGTCTTGCGCAAATTCCTTGTTCAATATCCGATTCCCGTGGTGTCGCCGCTTGGGCCACGGATCGGGGTAACGCAAGGTGATCGCATCAAGAGTTCCCTCCTGACAAAGATTTTTAATAAAGTACCAGGACTCGATCCGCACCACCTTGAGATTGGTCAACCCGTGACGCACCGCCTTCTTCGCTATTTTAGTGGCCCGACCTAAGAGCCTTTCCACCGCAATGAAATCTCTCTCTGGCTCTCTCTTCGCCCGCGCCTCCGCATAATTACCATCACCTGCCCCAAGATCAATTTCAACGGGAGCGGTTCTCTGAAAAACATCTGCCCAAACGTACGCTGGGTAGAGACGTTGACTAGAAAGCCAGGGTTCCGGGGACACGCCCGGCATCGCCTTAGCTGTGCTTTTTGCCACCGAGTCGGACAACCGACTTACCAGTGGAGCGGGCCCGCACTTTGGTGATTAAACCATTGCCCTTGCCCTTGCTCGAACTATGCCCATTCCGCTTGCCTTTGGCTCCATTGCTATCGTTTTCGCCTGCGGGGGATTTTACCTTGAAAAGACGAACATCCCGCAATCGAGAAATGGAAACCTTGGTCTTTTTCTGAGCCTTTGCCCAGTAGACCATGGCGTAACCTTCACCCACTTCCACAACTTCGCCACCATCACTCCGACGCGAGTCCAAGCGAGAAATTGTTGCACCACAAACAGGATAAGGTCCCAAGGGGGGCGGTTCACGCCGAGCTGCCACATAGCCATTTCCGTTCCGCCCGTTCAACCCGCCCACCTCTTTGGTGGGTGCTCCTTCACGAATCGGAATTGCGCGACGCTCGACAAACATCTGGATCGCCTTCTGCACCTCAGGCAGGGACAAATGGTACTTTCTGGCCGTGTCCACCATATTGAAGTTTTCCTCAAGCACATCACGATCGATCTGCCCCCCCGGGCCATTAGGAGATAATACAAAGGTTAGGTACTTCAAGGAGGTCGCGTCCTCCCCTAAGGCACTTTTAAAAATTGAGACCAAAGCCGGCGGAAGAGGGTGATCCGACGCCAGGCAGTTAAGGTTTTTCCAGAATTTATTCATAATGTATTCACAGAACCATGCCCAAAATCCCTTACCTAGGCAAGTAATTTCGTTATAAACTTATGTAAGTAACTATTGGCAAGCATTATATATATTTAACTTATAATGCATAATAAGTTGGTTCTCAAGACCAACTCACACCAACGATAGACTTCCTTCGCTTGTCCCCTGCTGGTTAGAGTGATGGCTGTGCTATCAGTAAAACTCCTTCATATCTTCATTTTGGGCGGTTTTATTCTCATCACCCTTAATTACCTGCTGAATCTTAGGGTCTTCCGATTTCCCCCAATGAATACGGTTATCCATCCTCCGCCCCGCATCTCAGTTCTTATTCCTGCCCGCAACGAGGAGCACCGCCTTGCCCCATGCATCAGTACCATCGCCGACAGCGACTACCCGAATATGGAGATTCTTATTCTCGACGACCACTCTACCGACGGCACCGCCGCCCTCATCCAGCGTCGAGCCCAAGGAGACCCCCGCATCCGCCTTCTCACGGGTCAACCCCTCCCCAAAGGTTGGACCGGCAAGTCTTGGGCCTGCCACCAACTCTCCAAAGAAGCCCAAGGCGAATTCCTCCTTTTTGTCGATGCCGACACCCGCTTCTCCGATCGCACGATCTCTCAATCCGTCTCCGTTGCCCACGAGCAGGGAGCCGATCTACTTTCCCTTTGGCCGTACCTTGAATCTCTCAGCTGGAGCGAAAAACTCGTCATTCCATTCGTTCATCTTTTCATTCTTTTCTACCTCCCTCACTGGGCCCCGGGTCGCCTCCGCTGTTTTGGCGCCGCCAACGGCCAGTTCGTTCTCTTTCGTCGCACCGCCTACGACAAAATCCATGGCCACGAATCGGTTCGCAATCACATGGTCGAAGATATCTCCATCGCCCGTAACATGCGTCAGGCAGGATTCAAGGTCCTCAACCTCGACGGTACCAATCCAGGACACTCCATCGCGCTCGTCCGCTGCCGGATGTACAACCGCTTCTCCGAAGTCTGGGAAGGCTTCACCAAAAATCTCTATCCCAGCTTCGACGGAAATTTTCCCGCCTTCCTTATCTTTCAATCAATCCAAGTTCTCCTCTTTCTAACCCCCTTCTATCTTCTCTTCACCCCTGCCAACGGCCCTCTGGTTTGGACCGAAATTGTCATTCTCCTCTCCCTTCGCTTCGCCCTTGCCCACCGCTTCCGCCAAAGCTACCTCGGCGCCATCCTCCACCCCTTCGGCCAACTCCTGGTTATCGCTATTGCACTGAACTCATGGCTCCAATCTCTCCGTGGCCGTCTTCCTTGGAAAGGTCGCCACTACACCCAAAACGCTCCACTCGAATCTCCCTAGATCCGTCTCGACCTACCCACCAACTTTTCCCATCCTTTTCTTGGAATGAAGCACACTTTTGCCGATGAATTAACCCGCAACGCTGGCAATTCCGTCGATCCGAAAACCTGGGCGGGAGGCATCCCCCAAGAGATGGCCCGCTTTCCCGAAATCCGTATCGGCCCTTGGTGGGTCACCACCCGCCAATCCCTCCTCCTTCTCATCCCACTCGGGGTCATCGGTGCCATCCTCGCCGTCTTCACCGCCCGTTTTCTCCGTACTCTCCCCCTCATTCAGCAATTTATCGCCACTTACCCTGGCACTGGCTCTTTCGCCCCCCCACTGGCCGACGGCTTTCCCCTCTGGCTCCGCGCCTGCCACTGGCTCAATTTTTTTCTTCTCCTATTCATGATCCGCTCAGGAATCCAAATCTTGGCCGATCATCCACGCCTCTATCTTAACCCAGGATGCACCCCAGGTTCGGAATGGTTCCGACTTCTCGGCCCCGTTCCTCTCGACCGAGAATACCACGCCAAAGAAGATACCGCCGCTCTCCCAGGCTGGCTGGGCCTACCTGGAATTCGACACTCCATCGGTCTCGCTCGCTGGTGGCACTTCGTTTTCGATACCCTCTGGCTTGCCAATGGAATCGCCGTCTACGTTCTTCTTTTTTCGACAGACCAATGGAGACGCATCGTTCCCGTTTCTTTCGATGTCATCCCCCATACCATTTCCACCGCCATCCAATACCTCTCCCTCGATTTCCCACCCCCCAGCGGCTGGCTCCAGTACAACGGCCTGCAACTTCTCGCCTACTTTACCACCGTCTTTGTCGCTTCCCCCCTCGCCCTCATCACCGGAGTAATGCAGTCCCCCGCCATCGCCGCCCGCCTCCACCTCGCCACCGGATTCCTTAACCGCCAAGTGGCGCGCTCTCTCCACTTCCTTGTCCTCGGCTACTTCCTTCTATTTATCGTAGGTCACGTCGTCATGGTCTTTGCCACCGACGCCCTGAATAACCTCAATCACATGACTCGAGGAACCGACGATAGCACTTGGACTGGTTTTTTTGTCTTCGCCTTAATCATGGGATTCACCGCGGTTGCCTGGATGGCAGCGACTCCCCTCACCCTTAAATACCCAAGAAAAATTCAACACATCGGGCGCTGGATCATTGGGTGGCTCCTGGATGGAATTGAAAAGCTTCGTCCGGTGGCAAACTACCAGGAAAAAGATATCTCCACCTACTTCTGGGTGAATGGCACCGCCCCTGTTTCCGATGAGTACAAAAAACATCTGGCCGAAGGATTTCGGAACTATCAACTTAACGTCGGAGGCTTAGTTGAGAAACCAATGCAAATTTCTCTAGCCCAAATACGCGCCATGCCCCACTTCGAACAGATCACCTCCAACTACTGCATCCAAGGATGGACCGGAATCGCGAAATGGGGCGGCGTGCGGATGAAGGACATCATGGCCCTGGTCCATCCCCACCCCAACGCGCGCTACGTTGTCTTCTACTCCTTTGCCCATGGCTCGGGAAAAGGTCATGGCCTCTACTACGACGCACATAAGATTGAACACATGCAACACGATCAAACTATCTTGGCCTACGAAATGAATGGTAAAGATCTGCCCGAGCGCCATGGCGCCCCACTACGACTTCGCAATGAACTCGAGCTCGGCTTTAAATCAGTCAAATGGGTTCAGAGCGTAGAGTTTGTTGAAAGCTTTGACCATCTAGGTCAAGGCGAAGGAGGCTTTAACGAAGATTACGAGTTTTTCACCACCCGCAATCCGATCTAATCCCATGCTTCCCACTCTCCTTGATCCCCTCGGTAGGAAAATAAACTACCTGCGTGTTTCTCTCACCGATCAGTGCAACGAACGCTGTCTCTACTGCCGCCCCGCCGCCTACCGCGGCTGGTCCCCACAACCCGATCACCTCTCCACCCCCGAGCTAATTCAGGTTATCACCGCTGCCACTCGCCTTGGATTCGAACATATTCGCCTGACAGGCGGAGAGCCCCTCCTCCGTCCAGACCTTCTTGAAATAACTCGCAGCCTCCGCACCCTTCCCCATCTCGCCTCCCTTTCCCTTTCAACCAACGGCACCCGCCTCGCCCCCATCGCCCTTCAACTTCAGCAAGCAGGGATCGATTCGGTCAACCTTAGCCTCGACGCCCTTCAACCGGAGCTCTACCGAAAAATTACCGGTGGCTCCTTCGACGACTTCTTTAGAGGCTTCCGCTCTGCACTCGATGCCGGCTTCACCCAGATCAAACTCAACTGTGTACTCCTGCGCGGAATCAATCAGCAGGAACTTCGTCCCCTTGTCCACTTCGCCGCAGAGCACCAAGTCCCCATCCGCTTCATCGAACTTATGCCTCTAACTCTTTCATCCCAGCACGACCAAGACCTTTTCTTCTCCATCCAAGAGGCGAAGGAGATTCTTGGTGCATCTAAAAACTTGATTCCCAGGCCCGACTACTCAGCAGGACACGGTCCAGCCGGTTATTTTGAGGACAAGGTTTCTGGGGCGATCGTTGGCTTCATCGGTGCCCTGACCACTCCTGACTTCTGCGCCTCTTGTAACAAGATCCGCCTAACCGCCGATGGTAAACTCCGCCCCTGTCTAGGTCGCCATGGAGAGATCGACCTGCGTAACGCTCTCCGCCAAGGCTCCCACACCCCAGAAGAACTTCTCCGTGAAGCGATCGCCAATAAACCCAAGGATCATGAGTTCACTAATGGATATGAACCCTCTCGCCCCATGACCGCGCTTGGAGGTTGAGCGATGCGCATTCTTTATTTCGCCCAAGCCCGTCTCGCTGTAGGGCTCTCCGAAGAAGCCTTTCATACCACCGAATCTCTTTCAGCAGAAAAGCTCTGGCATCTCCTCATCCATCGACACCCTGCCCTCCTTCCTCTGCAATCCGCCTGCCGACTCAGTAAAAATAGCCACTTCCTTCAACTTGGAGAAACCTTTCATCCCGACGACGAGGTCGCCCTTCTTCCACCCGTCTCTGGAGGTTGAATGAAGGTCTTCGTCCGACTCTCTCCCGATCCGATCACACCCTTGCCCGATATTGCCGATTCCACTTCGGGCGCCGTCGTAACTTTTTCTGGGGTCGTTCGGAATGTGGAGCAGAACCAACCCATCACCTCCCTCTTTTACGAAGCCTACCATCCCATGGCTGAAACTCTTATCCGCGACATTCTTCGCCAGCTTTCCCTCCCATATCCCTGCTCCTCTGTTGAAGTCCTCCACCGCCTCGGCCATATCCCCATCGGGGAAACGTCTCTCTGGATCCGCGTACTCGCCCCGCATCGTGCCGAGGCCTTCTCCCTCCTCACTCACTTTCTCGATCGCCTGAAACAAGATGTCCCCATCTGGAAAACCAAACCCTCCCCATGATCACCGTCGACCAAGCTTTAGCTCAAATCGATTCTCTCCTCCCGACACCACTCGAGGCCGAATCGGTTCCACTCGAAAATGCCCTGCACCGCGTTCTACGCGAACCTGCCATATCCCCCGAAGACCAACCTCCCACCGACCGCTCCAGTATCGATGGTTACCTCGTTCACCCAGATCAAAGCAAAGGAAGGGTCAAACTACTTTCCGCCCATCCGCCAGGTCAACCCACTCCCCCTCTTCCTCCTTTAGGCTCGGCCGTCCGTATCTTGACCGGCTCCTCCCTACCCGCTCACGCCACCCTGATCATGCAGGAGGATACTCGTCTTACCGAATCTGGCTTGATTGAACTTCTAAAAATACCAACCTCAAACCTTGTCCGCTCAAGAGGTTCCCACAGCAAAAAAGGGGATATCCTCCTTTCTCCACCCCACCTTCTTCAACCTGGCTCTATCAGCCTCCTCGCCTCACTCGGAATTACTCAACCCAAAGTATCGCGACTTCCCCGCGTGGCCCATCTGGCCACTGGCGCGGAGTTGGTCGACCCCGACAAAGAACCTGCTTTAGGTCAAATTCGCGACAGTAACTCGATCTTAATCCGCTCTCTCCTTGGCTCCTACTCGGCCGATCTCGTTTGGCAAAAACGCGTCGGTGATACCCGAGAGCTCTTCACTCAGTCGCTCGAGCAGTCCCTCAACCTCTGTCCCGATATTCTACTTCTCAGCGGAGCCTCCAGTGTTGGCGATCATGATCACGCCTTCTCAGTCTTACAAGAGATGGGATTCAATATTCTCTTTCGCACTGTTTCCATCCGCCCAGGAAAACCTCTCATTCTTGCTCAAAAAGGCAGCACTCTCGCCTTCGGTCTTCCTGGAAATCCTCTATCCCACTTCGTCTGCTTTCACCTCTTTGTCCGCCGTGCCATTCTCCGCCTGCTTGGCCTTGCCCCCAACCCCTTCCTTTCCGCCACTCTGCTGGCTGGCGCTCCCATAAAACCTGACCCGCGGGAAACCTGGTGGCCCTGCCATCTGCACTCCTCCGAAGGTCTGCTCACTGCTCAGCCCCTCCCTTGGCGCGACTCCTCCGATCTTTCCTGCCTCGCCCGCACCAACGCACTACTCCGCGTTCACCCAGGATGCGAAGCTCGCTCGCCGAGCGAAGTTCTGCCCACCATCTCTTGGTGAAACACCTCTCCCATCTCGATAGAAAAGGCCGTGCCACCATGGTGGATGTCAGTCCAAAGCTTTCTCAAGCGCGCCGAGCTGTAGCTAAGGGCGAAATCCGTTGCGCACCCGCAACCATCAAGCTTCTTCGCTTAGGCAAAACTCCCAAGGGCGATGTGTTGGCCGTCGCCCGCATTGCAGGAATCCAAGCCGCCAAACAAACCGCTAACTTAATCCCCCTTTGTCACCCATTACCCATCGACTCCATTCATCTAGAACTTGCACCACGTTCCGATCGCATCCAGATATGCGCCGAAGTTCGCGTCCACGCCCGCACGGGGGTGGAGATGGAGGCGCTGACCGCCGTCTCCGTTGCCGCCCTCACCCTCTACGACATGTTGAAAGCCGTCGACCGCAAGATGGTCATCCAAAATATTCACCTTCACTCGAAGGAAAAGTTTTGAGTCCGCTCAACGTCGCACGCCTAACCGTGAGCGACCGTGCACACGCGGGGGTTTACCAAGACAAGGGCGGACCTGAATTGGAACGAGTATTTTCCTTGGAGTGGGCTTCTCCTTGCCTCTGGACATCTCTTACGGTCCCCGACGAAAAAGATAAGATTACCTCCGCTCTGAGATGTTGGATTCAACAGAGGATTCCTCTGGTTCTGACTACAGGAGGGACGGGTCCAACCCCCCGCGATGTAACTCCCGAGGCTACCCGGGCAGTTCTCGAAAAAGAGCTCCCGGGCCTGTGTGAAGCTCAACGAATGACCAGTTTTCCTTTAGCCCCAACCGCAATTCTTTCCCGCGCCGTGGCAGGGGTAGCAGGCCAGACGCTCGTCATAAACTTTCCCGGCAATCCCAAGGCGATTGCCGAATGCCTTCCCCCACTTTTACCCGCCATCCGAGAGTGCCTCAAACATCTCAGGGAATAAAAATCAGCTTCCCACCCGCTATCAGTAGAACCATCGCGAGCAGCCTCTGAATCCATAATGGGGAGTAGTGACGACTTCCCCAGCGCGAACCGACCCAACCTCCGACAGTTGCGACCGCCAAAAGATTCCATCCAACTTGAGGAAAAGACCGAGCCGACGAAACATAGCCAGCTAAACCAGATATCGAATTCACTAAAATAAAGATTACCGAGACCGCTGCTACCGTTTTCGTAGGAGCCCACTTCCTCCATAGCATCCATGGGGTGAGAAAGATTCCTCCACCCGTACCTGTCAAACCCGCCAAGAGGCCGAGAATACCGCCAGTTGCCAAAAGAGAAGACCGTTTTGGTTCATGAAAGAGAGTCTCCTCTTTAGGGCGAATCAGAAAACGGAGGGCCGACCCCCAGAGAACCAAACCCAACAGCAGGTGCAATAAGTGGTTCGGCAACTTCAGGTATCCACCCAAAAATGCCAAAGGAATGGAAGTAACCGCCAAAGGCCAGAGCAGTTTCGCAGAGAAATGACCCGCCCGTATGAAATTCCAACCTCCAAGAATGGCTACTGCGATATTTAGACTTAGAGTGACGGGCCTAATTTCCTGCGTCGGAATCGAACATAAGGCCATGATTGCGATATATCCGGAAGCCCCCGCATGACCAACCGAGGAGTAAAGGAAAGCGATCAACAAAATCCCCAGCGGGAGAACCCATAGTTCCATGGGCACAACTTTAGCAATTTACCCTACCTGCTTCGATCCTTTATCACCCAAGGCTTTTACCCTATAGGTTAAACATGTCCCGACTCAGTCTTCTCGGCCGCAAAACAGCCGTCCCTGCCAACCCTTCCTTGGCACGACTGGAAACCTTTCCCAATCCGAAACCCAACCGCCCTTACGAGATCACCTTTTCCACCCCAGAATTCACCTCCCTCTGCCCCGTCACAGGTCAACCCGACTTCGCCGTCATCACCATTCGCTACACTCCAAAAATGAAGTGCGTCGAAAGTAAGTCTCTTAAGCTCTATCTCCACTCCTTCAGGAATACAGGATCCTTTGCCGAAGCGGTCACGAATAGAATTCTGGACGATCTTGTGCGTGCAATCTCCCCCGCCCATGCCGTGGTTACGGGCGAATTTGCAGCACGGGGCGGTGTCGCCCTCAAAGTCTCCGCCACATTCGGCAAATCGCGCTAATTAACTATTCGTCTTCACGACGAACATCTTTTCAACGGTCATGTCCTCCATGCTCCTAGGGATTCCACCCATCCCCAAACCGGACTGCATCCTTCCTCCGAATGGCATCCAATCCACCCGAAATGCGGTGTGATC
>CAMCDO010000059.1 GCA_945873585.1 Verrucomicrobia subdivision 6 bacterium
CCTTTGTTTCGAAAGATTTCTGGGAAGTGCAGGCTACTTTTGGGGCGAAGGCAGGAGAATACGAGGGTCGTTGGTACGACGAGAAGTTAGCGGAGCAAAAAGCGGTGGATCGTGGGCCTGAGCAGAAACCAGAACGGCTTTGGGATAAACAGCGAGCAGATAAGATTGTCGGGGAGTGCCAAGGGAAAGTGGGATTGGTGGAGGATGAGAAAAAGCCTTCCCGCCAACTTTCGCCACTACTCTATGACTTAACGAGTTTGCAACGGGATGGGAACAGTCGTTTTGGTCTTTCGGCGCGCCGGACTTTACAGATTGCGCAGGCGCTCTACGAAAAGCATAAGGCGATTACTTATCCCCGAACCGATTCGCGCTGTTTGCCTGAGGATTATTTGGGGGTGGCCCAGTCGACGCTGGAAAACCTCAAAGGCAGCGAATTTGGGGAGTTTTCGGAAACTGTACTAAAAAACGGTTGGTTGAAGCCGCTGAAGAGGGTATTTAACAGCGCGAAAGTCAGTGACCACTTTGCCATTATTCCGACGCAGCAGATTCCGCTGAAGCTAGACGAGATTGAGGCGAAGGTTTATGCGGCGATTGTCCGACGATTTATCGCGGTGTTTTATCCTGAGGCGGTTTATGAAATCACCACCCGTATCACTCGGGTAGGGGAGCATCCTTTTCGGACTGAGGGAAAGATACTGAAGGAAGCGGGATGGCTGGCGGTCTACGGAAAAGAAGGAGTAGAGGAGGGTGGTAAGGATGAGGGGAAGCTTCTGGTGCCAGTGGAAGAAGGGGAAAAGGTGAAAACGGAGGCGGTGGTTTCTGTGGGACTGCAAACAAAACCGCCAGCACGATACACGGAGGCTACGTTATTGAGTGCGATGGAAGGTGCAGGGAAGCTGATTGAAGATGAGGCTTTGCGGGAGGCGATGGGGGCGCGGGGTTTGGGTACGCCAGCAACCCGTGCGGCAACGATCGAGACCCTCATCTCGGAAGAGTACATCCGTCGGTTGGGCCGAGAGTTGATGCCGACGGCGAAAGCTTTTGGGTTATTTGAGACCCTCGATGCGCTAGGGATTGAGATTCTTCACTCTCCCGAGCTGACGGGGGAGTGGGAGCATAAGTTGAGGGAGATCGAAAGTGGTCGGCTGAAGCGGGTCGACTTTATGAAAGAAATCCAAAAGGTGACTTGTGATATTGTGGAGAAGACAAGAGCCTTTCAGGATAAGGATCACGTATTACGAAAACTCGACTTCAAGGATCCCGAATCGGGGCAGGAGTTTGAGGAGACCTTGCGCGAGTACCGGACGTTGGACAACAAGTACTCGGTACGGAAAGTGTTGGCAGGCCGACGGATTGAGGCAGCTGAATTTCTCACGTTGCTGGAGAAAGGTTCTTTGGGACTGCTGGATGGATTTCGAAGCCGAATTGGGCGACCTTTTTCGGCGGGACTCAAATTAGGGGAGGGCAGGAAAATCGAGTTGGTCGTGGGGGAAGAGGAGGGGACGCTCGATTTCTCCGATCAGGAACCGTTGGGGACGTGTCTGGCTTGTCAGGGGCGGATGTTCATGAGTCAGCTGCGTTATGTCTGTGAGCACAGTGTCTCGAAGCCTTCGACTTGTACCTTCAAGGTTTCGAAGAAGATCCTCAGTCGGGATATTGCGCTGAATGAGGTTCAGGATCTTCTGAAAAACGGAAAAACCGCTTTGCTGGAGAAGTTTATCTCGAATAAAACCCGCCGTCCTTTTTCTGCCTTCTTAATGTGGAAGGATGGAAAAGTATCTTTTGATTTTCCTCCACGCGAACCGCGGAAGCCAAAAGTGAAGAAAACGGCAAAATCACGGGCTAGCGCGGAAATCTGAAAGCCGACTCCATCGCGGATGTGAACCCGAAAGTTAAGGCCTTCCTTTCTCACTTGGCAGACGAGCGAGGCTTATCGCCGAATACGGTGCGGAACTATCGACAGGTGCTGGGAGAGTTTCAGGTGGGGATGCCATCTGAATGGAGTGCGGTAGGGGAGAAAGAGTGTCGCAGTTATCTTCACGGGTTATCGGGAAAAGGAAGGCATGGCCCTGCTTCGGTTCGTCTACGTTTTTCTGCGCTCCGCACGTATTTTCAGTGGATGCAGTCGAGGGGGGAAAGGACGGATAACCCGGCGGCGGGACTTCGCCTGCCACGACCTCGACGCTCATTACCGCGTTTTCTGAGTGAGGAGCAGATGGAAAGTCTGCTGGCGGCGCCTTTGCAAATTCTTCAAAAAAAGCCAACTAAGGAAACAGGTCGGAAGGAGCCTGCTTGGACGAAGTGGCGAGATGCGGCTTTGTTGGAGCTGTTGTATGGAACGGGATTGCGGCTAGGGGAAGCGCTGGGTCTTTCATGGCGGACTCTTCACGCAGAGGGGCGTCGTACACTGAAGGTGCGCGGCAAGGGAGGTAAGGAGCGGTTGGTGGTGATTGGGGAGACGGTACGAGTTGCCATGCAGAAGTATGAAGAGAAGCTTCCTGTGGCGTGGAGGAAAGAGGGGGGAGCGGCTTTTCTTGGGCCGAGGGGGGAGCGACTCTGCGCGCGGGTTTTCCAACGAAATCTGAAAATGTATTTAGTGGAGGCAGGTCTGGATGCTTCGTTGACTCCGCATAAGTTGAGGCACAGTTTTGCGACGCATCTGTTGGGTCGGGGTGCTGATTTGCGGGCGGTACAGGAGCTACTGGGGCATGCGCGACTGACGAGCACAGAGATATACACTCGAGTAACTCCCGAGCGATTGCGCGGTGCTTATGGAAAGGCTCATCCAAGAGCATGACAACAATCCCTGAACCTTTTTTAAAGATCGGATATAACCTTCTCTTCACGGCAGGTTTTGCTCTGACTTGGCCGTATTTCACTTATCTGATCTGGCGACGTCAGCCGTTTTGGGAACGGTTGGGAGAACGACTGGGCCACTATCCGAAGGAGTTGAAGGAGTGGCTAAAAGACCCGCGGCGTCCTGTCTGGATTCATGCGGTGAGCGTGGGGGAGATGTTGCTGGCGCGAGTTTTAGTGCGGGAGTTGCGAGCGCAAAGGCCCGATCTACGAATCTTGCTAACGACCGGAACGCCGACAGGTCGGAAGGTGGGGCAGCCGTTGCTCGATGAAAAAACACGTTTGGTTTATGTGCCAACCGATTTTTATTATTCGATGTTGAGGGCATTTCGTAGGATCAATCCTTCGGTGTTGATCTTGGTGGAGAATGAAATCTGGCCGAACATGCTTTGGCGGGCGCGAAAGATGGGGGTAGAGATACTTTTGGTTAACTCGCGCCTTTCGCGTCGAAATCGGCGTTTGTTTCGGATGGCTCGGACATTTGTCAGGCCGGTGTTGCAGCTGTTTGATTGGATCGGAGTGCAGAGCCCTGAGGATATGCGGAGATTTGCGATCGCTGGTTTTCCTGAGAAGCGATTGCATTTGATGGGGAGCATGAAGTATGACGTAGCGGCGTTAGCGGCGGATCATCCAGGCAAAGGAGTGGAGTTAAGAAAATTGGCAGGATGGGATCAGGGGCAGGTTATTCTGTTGGGCGGAAGCACCCACCCTGGAGAGGAGAAGATCTTAGCGGACATCGTGAACGAGCTTAAGGGGCGGCATCAACAGCTACGATTGATGCTGGTACCTCGGCATGTGGAGAGGACAGATTCGATTCTTGGTGAGTTGAAGGGGGTGGGGTTGAGGGTGGTTCGGCGATCCCAGTTGGAGAAGGAAGGAAAAACGGATCCTGATATTTTGCTAGTGGATACGACGGGTGAGTTGCGGGATCTCTACCCAACGGCCGATGTGGTTTTCATCGGAAAGACACTGACAGGAACGGGAGGGCAGAACTTTCTTGAGGCGGCACGGCATGGGCGAGCAATTGTGGCGGGACCGCACATGGAAAACTTCATGCCGTTGCGTCGGGAATTTGAAGAAAAGAGGGCAATATTAATTGCGGGTTCGGCGGAGGAACTAAGGGCGGAGTTGGAGCGATTGCTTTCCACAACGAAAGGGCGGGAGGAGTTGGGGCAGAGGGCAGCAGATTGTTTTCAAGAGCATTTGGGTGCAGGAGCGCGTTGTGCGGCGGTGCTCTTGGAGAAAATAGCGCAGTCAGAAAAGCGAGGATCGAGGTGAAAGGCTGGGCGTGGATGGTGGGACTAGGGATCGGGTTGGGATGTGCAGGAGTATGGGCGGAGGACAAGGTGATGGAGTCCGGTCCTGAGCGGGTGGCGATGGTTGAGCTATTTACGTCGGAGGGGTGCAAGAGTTGCCCTGTGGCGGAGGAGTGGTTGAGTCGGTTAAAAGAAAGGGAAGGTCTTTGGACAAAATTCGTGCCGGTAGCTTGGCATGTGGACACTTGGGATTCGTTGGGTTGGAAGGATCGTTGGTCGTCGGCCAGTTTTAGCCAGCGTCAGTGGGCTTATGCAAAAGGCTGGGGCAAGGATAGTGTGGAGACTCCTGCTTTTGCTCTGCATGGGAGGGAGTGGGCGAAAGTGGAGGAGGGATCGTTGACGGCGGTGGGTCCGATGGCGGGAAAGTTGCGGGTAAAGATTATGGGTAATCGAGTGGAGGTCTTTTGGACGCCGATGGTAGTGGCGAGCAAATCACAGCGGGCTTTTCTGGCTCCGATGCGAAGTGGGCTTCAGAGTGAGGTGACGGCGGGAGAGAACGCGGGACGCAAGCTGACCCATGACTTTGTGGCAGGAGAGATTGTGGGGGTGGAGTTAAAGGAGAAAGACGGGGTGTGGGTGGGGGAGGGAAAAATAAAGGAGCCGAGGGATGCTCTGGCAGTATGGATTAAGAGGGAGGGGGAGGTGGAACCGTTGCAGGCGGTGGGAGGTTGGTTGGAACCGTTGGGTCGATAAGGGAATCTTTCTACGACGGTGAATGCGATTTTCTGTTCTCCGTTGCGCTACACGCAGGGTTTTGCAGCGACTGAATCTTTGGGTGCGGAGATGAAGATCTTGGGGTTACCAGGACCCGTGCTGATTGTGACGAGCCGATCTCCGCGTAAGGTGCTGGAGGCGATCTGGCGGAAGACTTTGGCTGAGTCGGGTTTCAAAATGTCTCTGCATGAAATTCAAGGGGAGTGCACTCGAGCCGAGATCGGCCGGATTGTGGACGCGGCTCAAACGGCCCAGTGCGCCACGATCTTAGGAGCGGGCGGGGGTAAGGTGTTGGATGCGGCGCGGGCGGCTGCGGCGCAGTTACGGTTACCCTTGATTAGCTGTCCGACGATTGCCTCGACTGACTCTCCCTGCTCTGCGATTTCGGTTCTCTACAACGAAGAGGGAGTGTTTGAGGAGGGGATTGTCCATGGGAGGAATCCAGTCCTGGTTTTGGTAGATACGAAAGTAATTTTGTATGCGCCCTTAAGGACACTGGTGGCGGGGATGGGCGATGCTCTTTCCACGTTGTTCGAGGCGCGAGCTTGTGTGGCGGGAAAGAAGCCGAACACTCGTGGAGGTTCCTGCACGATGAGTGCCTTGGCGTTAGCGGAGCTTTGTTACCGAACCCTATTGGCGGATGGGGCGGATGCTTTACGGGCGGCGGAGAGGAAGGAGATGACGCCTGCACTGGAGAGGATTATCGAGGCCAATATTTTACTTTCTGGATTGGGATTTGAATCGGGAGGTCTGGCGGCGGCTCACGCTGTGCATAATAGTTTAACGGAAGTGCTTGGGTCGCACGCCTTTCTTCATGGGGAAAAGGTGGCTTTTGGGGTGCTGGTGCAACTGATGCTTGAAAAGGCCGAGCTGAAGCAGGTGAAGGAGGTACTGGGGTTTTGTCGTTCGGTAGGATTACCGACAACGCTTGCCGAAATTGGCTGTGGGGATTTATCGCAGGAGATGCTTTCGAAGGTGGCGATTCGGGCGACCTTGCCTGGGGAGTGGATGAGGAACGAACCTTTCCCAGTTGATGCCGAGATGGTGAAGAGGGCGATTCAAGATGCGAATGCCGCAGGGCAAGCCTTGGTGTGAAAAAGCGGTCTAACTCTTTTCGGAAAGCGGGGGTGGATAAGTCATAGCGTAGAGAATGACGGCGGTAGCTGCGTTAACCGAGAAGGAGTCGATGGAGTAGGTCATGGGAATCGCGACGGAGAGGTCGAGACCTTGGCGGAGGGGCTGAGAGAGGCCTTTTCCTTCGTGGCCGATAAAGAGTGCCATGGTTCTCTTGGGGAAAGATGCGTTGGGCAGGAGGGTAGTTGCTTCCGAGGTCGCGCCGATGGTGAAGACCTGATGCTCGCGGAGTGTCTGCAGAAGGGTATCGGTGGAGTCGTAGCGAAGGATGGGGATACGAAATATACTTCCCATGGAGGTACGAGCGGAGCGGGGATGAAAGGGATCGGCTCCGCGTAAAGCTAGGAAGAGACCGACGTCGAGCGCGTGAGCGGTGCGGATAAGAGCCCCTACATTGCCTGGGTCGACCATATCCTCGACGACGAGAATCTTTCTACGTTGCGGTTGCTTTTGCCATTGGGCGAGGAGGAGGGAAAGATCGGGGGCAGGTGGGGTTTTGGCCAGGGCGAGAATCGGGCCGAGCGTTCGGTCCTCGGTAAGTTTTTCCAAAACATCTTCTGGAACAAAAGTAAGGGAGGTAGGAAGAGGGGCGAGTTGCTCGAGAAGTTTGCGAAGGCGGGGGGATGGATTTTCGTAATCTCGTTGGGTGAGGAGTACATGGGGGAGGGGGGTAGAGGTGGCGAGTGCGCGTTCGAGTAAGCGAAATCCTTCGATGGCGAATAAACCAAGTTGTTTGCGGCCTTCGACCGAGAGGGCGCGGGAAAACTCGGCAACGAGATGAGGCCAGTGAGGATCGGGCTGGGGCGGATTCATTTCCAGATCAAGGAAATGGCTTAAGAGAAGAACAAAACCAAGATTAGTATATTTGCAAATATACTAATCTTGAATGAGTGCGCAGTTACCATTCGATGAGGGCGCTGGCCCAAGTGAGGCCGCCGCCAAAGGCGACGAGAAGAACTTTATCTCCTTTTTGGAGATTCATTTCGGTTCCAGCTTCATGGAGGGCGACGGGGATGCAAGCGGCAGACATATTTCCATAGCGGTGGACGTTGACGAAACAACGTTCCCGCGGAAACTTTAACTTCTCCACCAAGGCATCGATGATGCGGATGTTGGCCTGATGGGAGATGATGCATTTAACATCGTCCAACTTGACCCCTGCTTTTTTTAAGGTGCGTTTGGCTGAGTTGGCCATAGCGGTGACGGCGAGTTTAAATATTTCTTTGCCTGCCATAACGAAACAGTCGGGCGTGAGTGGGGCGGGTGGGGTGAGGGCAACGGGCCGAGATTGAACATTGCCGAGGTGGAGGAGATGTCCGCTGGAGCCATCGGCGCCCCAATCGAAGGCGAGGAGGCCACGACGTCCTGGTTGGGAGCGGAGAATCACTGCGCCTGCGCCGTCGCCGAAGAGAACGCAAATATTGCGGTCGCGCCAATCGATAACCGAGGAGAGGCGCTCGGTGCCTACAAGGAGGATATTTTTAGCGGCTCCGGTGTGGAGAAATTGTTCAGCGAGAATCAGTCCGTAGACAAAGCCTGAGCAGGCGGCTTGTAGATCCAAGGCGGGGCAACCGGTGGCTCCGAGTTCGGCGGAGATGCGACAAGCGGCCGAAGGGAAAAAAGAGTCAGGTGTGACGGTGGCGACGAGGATGAGGTCGAGGTCGGAAGCGGAGAGTTGGGCTTGGGCTAAGGCTTGCTTGGATGCGGCGACACCCATGAAAGTGGAAGTTTCCTGTTCGGAAGAGATGCGGCGTTCTTTGATGCCGGTGCGGGTAACGATCCATTCGTCGGTCGTATCGACGAGTTTTTCTAGTTCTTGGTTGGTGACGATGCGAGAGGGGAGATAGACGCCTGTCCCCGTGATCTGGAGGCCAGAATCAGGCTGGGACGGCATCGGATTGTGATTCTTTGTGGGCCCCTGCAATACCGGCTGCGCGGATGATGCGGTCATTGACGCCGTGTTCGATGGCCTCGACGGCCACGCGGATGGCGTTGCGGATGGCCTTGACGCTGGAACTGCCGTGGGCGATGACGCAGATTCCGTTGACTCCGAGGAGAAGGGAACCGCCGTACTCTTCGTAACTGGTTTTTTTCTTGATGGCTTTAAAGGCGGCGCGGGCGAGCCAAGCTCCCGCCATACGGAGGGGCGTTTTTTGGATTTCGTGTTTGAGCCACTGGAAAATTGCGGCGGCGATACTTTCGCTGGTTTTGAGTACGACATTTCCGACGAATCCGTCGCAGACGACGACTTCGACGGGGCGTTCAAAGAGATCGCGTCCTTCAATGTTGCCGACGAAATGGATGGGGGCGTTGGAGAGGAGTTTGAAGCTTTCTTTAGTTAGACTATTGCCTTTGGCGTCTTCCGAGCCGATGGAGAGGAGACCGACGCGGGGTTTAGAGTAGCCGAGGACTTCTTCGGAGTAGATGGAGCCCATGAGGGCGTAGTCGAGAAGATGTTCGGGGCGGGCGTCGAGATTGGCGCCGGCATCGAGCAAGATGAAGAGATTGGTTTCGGTGGGCATGACGGAGGCGATGCCTGGGCGACTGATCCCGGGAAGAGTGCGGAGGCGGATGGTGGCGGCGGCAACCATGGCGCCAGTATGGCCAGCGGAGACGGCGGCATCGGCTTCTGCATCGCGCACGGCTTCGATGGATCGAAGGATGGAGTTATCCCTTTTACGACGGAGGGATTCGACTGGGGAATCTCCCATTTCGATGACTTCTTTGCAGTGCCGAATTTCGAGGCGGGGAGGAAGTTGATCCTTACCGAGCTTTTTTAATTCTTGGCGGATGCGATCTTCCTGGCCGAAGAGGAGTAATTTCTCAATTTGGGGAAAGGTGGCGAGGGCCTCCAAGGCCGCGGCTACCGGGCGTTCTGGGGCGTGATCCCCACCCATTGCATCGAGGGCAATCTTCATAAAAATACCCGCGAGAGCGCGGGGGGAGAATTAAGCGGCGGGGGTCTCGAGAGTGAGAACCTGACGATCGCGATAGCGGCCGGTCGCTGGATCGACGACATGGGAGAGGTGAAGGCTACCGCTTTTGTCGCGGCGAAGCTGAGGCAGGTCGCGGCGATGCGCAGCGCGGCGCATGCGTAGTCGCATTTTTGAGGTTTTGCGTTTAGGGACTCCCATGGTTTCAGTTCTCCGTTGTGAGTCGGTCTAAATCCCGCCAGACCGTGGCTCGTCTTTTTTCGGCGAAGT
>CAMCDO010000060.1 GCA_945873585.1 Verrucomicrobia subdivision 6 bacterium
ACGGTGACGGTGGAAGAAGCCAAATCGATTGAAACCTCCCTCGAAGTGGTCGAGGGGATGCAGTTCGATAAGGGTTATCTCTCTCCTTACTTTGTCACGAACCAAGAAGATCAAGAAGCATCCTTAGAAAATGCTTACATCCTCATTCACGAGAAGAAAATCTCGAGCTTGAAGGACATGTTGCCTCTCTTGGAAAAGGTAGCCAAATCAGGCAAACCTCTCTTGGTCATTGCGGAAGAAGTTGAGGGCGAAGCCCTGGCGACTTTGGTGGTGAACAAGCTGCGTGGGACTCTGCAAGTCTGTGCCGTCAAGGCACCGGGCTTTGGAGATCGCCGCAAATCCATGCTGGAAGACATCGCTATCCTCACGGGTGGCAAGATGCTCAGCGAGGATCTGGGGATCAAGCTTGAGAATGTTACCTTGGAAGATCTCGGCCGCGTGAAGCGCGTGGTTGTGGACAAAGAGAACACCACACTGATCGAAGGGGTGGGGAAAAGCTCTGACATCCAAGGCCGTGTCTCTCAGATCAAGAAACAGATCGAAGAGACCACCTCGGACTACGACAAAGAGAAACTGCAGGAACGTCTGGCGAAGCTCGCGGGCGGGGTGGCGGTGATCAATGTCGGTGCCGCAACCGAAACTGAGATGAAGGAAAAGAAGGCCCGCGTTGAGGACGCATTGCATGCGACTCGTGCGGCCGTAGAAGAAGGCATCGTCCCCGGAGGGGGCGTGGCCCTGATTCGCGGTCAAAAGGCCATCGAGAGTCTCAAACTCAAAGGGGATCAGGCGATTGGGGCGGAGATTATTCGTCGCGCCGTCGAACAACCTTTGCGTACTCTAGCGGATAACGCCGGAGTAGAGGGCTCGATCGTGGTCCAGGAAGTGAAAAGTCGTAAAGGCGCTGAGGGCTACAATGTGGCCACCGGTGAATATGTTGATCTCGTCAAAGCTGGCGTGGTTGACCCGACCAAAGTCACTCGGTCCGCTCTGCAGAACGCCGCTTCCATCGCGGGTCTGCTCCTAACCACCGAAGCGGTGGTGACGGAGTTGCCCGAGAAGGAGAAGGCACCAGCACCCGCGGGTGGCGGTCACGGCGGAGGGATGGACTACTAATCCATTCGTATGAATTTCCCCCGGGGTACGTCCCCCGAGGGGAGCTGAAGAGGGCGCGGTTCCGCAAGGAGCCGCGCCTTTTCGGCTTTCTTAGGCTCGAGGGGGGATTGAGAATAGGAGTGTGGGTACGATCAAGATTGAACGCCTCTATATTTCCCCTGAACACAATTACGTAGGGCATAAGGGTCAACCTGCGGGGACCCAACCGCATTTTGAAGTGTCAGAGATCGCTTGTGTTGCAGGTAGTGGAATCCGAGAGGATCGTTACTTTAATCATCAACCCGATTACAAAGGCCAGATTACCTTTTTTTCCTCGGAAGTATTTCAGCTTATGAAAAGAGAGCTCGGTTTGGATTCAGCCGATGCAGGGAGTAGTCGCCGTAATGTACTGATTTCAGGATTGGATCTAAATCAGTGGATTGGAAAAGAGTTTGAGCTTCAGGGAGTTCGTTTCTTTGGGGTGGAAGAGTGCCGTCCTTGTGCATGGATGGATCAGGCTTTCGCCCCTGGGGCTCACGCGTGGCTCATGGGGCGGGGTGGGTTGCGAGCGAGAATCCTGACCAATGGCATCCTTGCGCTAGGCTAAGGGTAATTCCGTCTTTTAATGGAATATTCCGTACGCTTCGCGGAAAAGCGAATGGCTAACCTGCTTGGGTTACGCTAAAAAAAGAATTATGTCATACAAAAGTATCCGAAAAGTGCTCATAGGAGTGCTGCTGGTCTTGGCAGGTTGTGCGGGAGGGAAGGACGATAAGGTCATTGCAGTGGCAGTATCTCCCTCTTCCCCTCCGATGCTTTTTAGTGAACAGGGCAAGATCCAAGGTGCGGACCTCGATCTCTTTGAGGGCTACGCCCAGTCGCGTGGTTGTACTCTTAAAATCACACCCTACGACTGGCAAGGCATGCTGGGAGCTGTCTCCAGTGGACAAGCTGAGGTCGCGTTTTCTGGAATCTCGATTACGGAAAAGCGAAAAGAAGTGATGGATTTCTCGCAACCCTACTACGACAACGCTTGGCATCTGGTCTGTTTAAAGAGTCGAAAGATAAAGATTACTGATTTAGCTCAGCTCAAGGCCTACTCGATTGGGTACCCCCGCGGAATGGCCTACAACGATCTGATTAAAAACGAATTAGAACCTAAGGGGTACTACTCCTTGGATCGGGTTAAGCTGTACCCTTCCTACAGCGAAGTGATTACCGACCTGCAAAACGGAAATCTCGACTTGGCATTTGTGGAAGAGCCCGTTCTGGCGAACTATGTGCATAAGTTGCAGCTTCCTTTAGAAAGCGCCTATGTTTTCAAGGGGTTTGATCGATTGGGTTTTGCCTTTGCCAAAGGATCGAAGCGAAGAGATGACTTTGATGCGTACCTAAAAGAGATTGGACCCGAGAAGGTGAAGGCGATTCTGGATCGCTGGATGAAGTAGTCTTGGAGATCGTGCTTCATTGAACTTCTTTGAGATCGTTGCGCAGTTAGCGCAGGGTCTGGTTTCGACCGTGGTGGTAACCCTCGTCTGCAGTGGAACTGGCATGGCGGTAGGGTTAACGGTGGCGGGGTTGCGGCGGATGGGCTATGCGCATCTGGTGCCTTTCCTAGATGGTTTCACCTACATTTTTCGAGGGGTTCCGGTTTTAGTGCTGCTTTTCCTTGTCTACTTCGGCTTGCCCAGCGTGGGAATCAAAGTAGGTCCGCTGTTGGCCATGGCTCTGAGCTTAGGGTTGATTGCGGGGGCGTACCTAGCGGAGGTTTTTCGTGGGGCCTTGGACTCGGTCGAAGCCTCTGAGATTCTTGCGGCTGAAGCGATGGGTATGGGTCGATTGCAGATTCTGACTAGCATTGAATTTCCCCAGATGTTGCGCCTGGCTGTGCCTGGAATGATCAATGAGTTTACCTCTATCCTGAAGTACTCACCTTTCGCCTACACGGTGGGAATCGCTGAAATCACTAAGCAGGCGATGACCTTGACGGCGACGACTCTTCGTGGGATCGAGATCTATCTAGCGGTGGGTGTGTTGTACTTTCTTATTTATCGGATTCTTTTGGCAGGAGTTCATTTCTTGGAGAAGCGTTATCAAGTACCAGGATTGGGAACGTCCTAAGATGGCCCTCATCCAAATTCGAAATCTGGTCAAGAGATTCGGTACTCATACCGTTTTGGACGGAGTGAACCTTAATCTGCAAAAGGGGGAGATGAAGGTGGTGATGGGGCCCTCGGGCTGCGGCAAATCGACGTTGCTGCGTTGCATCAATCGTCTGGTTGAACCGACGTCTGGGACGATTCTTGTTCGCGATCAAGATATTATGGGACCTGGGGTGGATGTTCGTGCTCTGCGACAAAGCATCGGATTTGTATTTCAGCAGTTTGCCCTGTACCGCCATTTAACCGTCTTGGGCAATGTTATGCTGGGCCTAAGAAAGCTGCGGGGAATGAGCCGCGCGGAGGCGGAGGCTCAGGCGCTCTTTCAACTTAACCATCTTGAGATGGCAGACCATCGGGATAAATATCCATCGCAGATCTCTGGAGGTCAGAAGCAGCGGGTAGCGATTGCACGGGCTTTGGCGATGGATCCTGCCGTGGTGGTATTTGATGAACCGACTTCGGCACTGGATCCTGTGATGGTGCGAGAAGTGGCAGAACTTTTTAATCGGCTAAACCGGGAAGGGGTCACTCTACTCTGCGTGACTCACGATCTGGCTTTGGCGAGTCAAATTGCCAATCGGGTCATTTTTCTGGACCAAGGGGTAATTCGAGCCGATGACACATTGGAGAACCTAGCGAAGCATCATCCTAATGATCAGGTGAGGGCATTTTTCGGCCAAAACAAGGGCCAATCGTGAACGGATGGAGTGGATTTCAGCGGGACTTACTTGAGCAGATGCCCCTGATCTTGGCGGGACTGCGTCAGACTTTACAGCTCACGGTGATCATCAGCGTAACTGGGCTTCTTTTCGGCTTAGTGGTTTTCTATTTTTCCAATAGCCCTTATCAATGGGTGCGTTCTTTGATTCAGGGTTATATCTCCTTTTTTATCGGTACTCCGCTGATTGTTCTTCTCTTTCTGATGTACTACGGATTACCGCAGTGGGGCTTGAAGTTATCTCCATTTCTCGTGGCGGTGATTGGTTTCACAATGAATGTCGCGGCTTACAATGCGGCGTATTTGACGACAGCTAGGAATGGGTTGGATCCGAGCGAGATTGAATCGGCTCGGGCACAAGGATTCGGGCGTGGGCAGATCTTTCGATGGATCACGCTTCCCCAAGTCCTGCGTTTATCCGTACCGGCCCTTACGAATCAGTGTATCGGGAATCTAAAAGATAGTTCCGTGGCATTCCTGATTCAGTACACCGAGTTCTTTGCTCGGATTCAGGAGCTGGCGGCGACTAACTTTCAGTTCTTTAAGGCGTATCTATTGGCAGCGGCGGTATATCTCGGTTTGGTCTCAATTCTTGTTCTGACGGCGCGGCAGGTGGAGAAGTGGACTCGTCTGCCTGGTTTGGGAAGGTAAAAACGGTTAAGGCATTCCGCTTATCGGAATGCGAAAAAGACGCTGAGGCCAACGAGCCCAGATTGAAAAATGAGTCCCGTGACGATGTTGAAAGGTTCTTTGCCACGGTAGTGGCACTTTTCGTGGAGGCGATGGATCGATTCAAGCCAGCTTGGCGGTTTCGTGAGCAGATCGCGAAATCCTGAGATATAGTCGGGCAGAATCGAGCCGAAGGCTCCTGCAAAAAGAGTCCAGAAACCGGTGGATGCAAGAAGGGGAGATGAAAGAAGTAGAAAAAAGACTCCTGCACCGAGGATCTGGTCGACAAGAACCATCGGCAAGAGGCGTTGAAGCTTGGTGACATGATTTGGAGAAGAGTGGACCCAGTGCCCAATGCCTGCATCCCCATGGGGGATGGCATCGAGTACGAGATGACTGAGAACTCCTGCGCAGAAAACGGGGATGGGACCGCCAGGAATCCAGTGGGCAAGAGCCATTCCCACGGGGATATGGACGGGGGAAAACATGGGGTAGCTAAGTGCGAGCTTTGGTTAGGGCGGCGATGAAAGCGCGGACGCGGGCGGGATCGATCTTACCATTCTTCTTGAGGGCCGTACCGACAATGAAACCTGAGGCTTCTGGGAGAAAGGTAGGAAGGGTTTCTAGGGTGGTGCCACTACCGATGAGGAGAGGGGCACGCGGGACGATGGAGTGGACGCGGCGAAGATGTTCAGGATCGGCAGACCAACCGGTCCCGCCGCCAGTGACAATGAGGGCATCGGCACCGCCGCGTTCCCAGGCATCGCGAGACTCATCTTCCAAGGTGTAGCCTGCGGCGAGGGGGGCGGAGTGTTTCACGTCGACATCGGCAAAGATGCGAATTTTCTCTGCGCCAATTTCGCGACGGAACCGAAGAAGGTTCTCGGCGATTCCTGAGATGAGTCCTTGATCTGCGACGCGGGCGCCAACGAGGACATTGACGCGGATGAACTGAGCTCCGACTGCATGGGCGATGGCCATCGCCCCGACGCCGTCGTTGCGTAGAAGGTTGATTCCGAGGGGGCCAGGGAAAAGGTCACGGGCTTCAGTGGCTAGGGAGGTCAGGGCGGCGACGGTGGCGGGACTGGCGGAGCCTTGAGGAAAGGGGGTATCGCCGAAATTTTCGATGATGATGGCGTGGGCGCCGCCACGATGAAGAGCCTGAAGATCGCGGCGGAGTGCGGTACGGGCCTGGGAGAGATTTCCGGAGTAGTGAGGGGCGCCGGGTAGGGCCGGGAGGTGGACGACGCCAAGTAAAACCGGCTTTTTTTGAAAGAGGGAAAAAGGGGTCATGGGGATGGGGAGGTGGGGCGTTCGACGTACTCGATGGCGCCGCCTGGAGCTTGAGCATAGACCGATTTGGTTCCGTCGCGGTGGGTTTGAGCTTTGCCGTAGGCGGAGGCGTCGGGCACGAGAAATCCGAGGTGTAAGGGGTGCTGGCCTTCGGTGACGAGGGCGAGGGAGGTATTCTCGAAATCAAGTTGCGCCCAGGTGGCATCCGCATATTTAACGCGACAAGCGAAGTGTTCAGTCCACCAGCGAACCGCGGCGGGTACATCGGTAACGGCCAAGGCTACATGATCAAGGCGGGAGGGTTTGGACATGCTTCTAATCTGTCTCCAGGGGAATTGAGTCAAAAGGGAATTATTAAACGAGACTAGGGGGGAAGAGTTAGACCTGGGCGGTGCGAGCTTGGACTGTGCGGTAGGTTTTATCGCCGACGATGGAGGTATTGATGATGACGAGTGGGGCATGAGGAAGGATCAGTCCTTTGGCGAGGAGATCGCCGATGACATCGCGGATAAGAACTTCCCTTTCTTGGCGCTCGAAGGGAAGGCAGCGGGCGCGTACGCCATAGTGCAGTGCCAGTTGGCGAGCGAGGGCAATGGTGGGGGTGAAGGCGTAGATGGGGGTAACTTTTGGGCGTAGGGCGGCGGCGACTCGGGCCATTCGTCCCGTGCGGGTGAAAAGAAGAATGCCTTGGGCTTCGAGTTGGTTGGCGAGGTGGACTCCTGCGGAGACGACTCCATCGGCCTCTCCCTCAGTGTGAATGCCTTTTTCGTAGCCAATGGAGCCAGAGCGTTCGATACGGCGGGCGACTCGATCGAGAACTTCGAGACAGGCGCGTGGATACTTTCCGGTGGCGGTTTCGCCTGAGAGCATGATGGCATCGGCGCCTTCGAAGACGGCATTGGCGACGTCAGTAATTTCTGCGCGGGTGGGGAGGGGATTGGAGATCATACTTTCGAGCATATGGGTGGCGACGATGACCGGTTTCATAACCTGAATGCACTGTTTGAGGATTTTACGTTGAATGATGGGGAGTTCTTCGTAGGGACACTCCACACCGAGATCGCCGCGCGCGACCATGATAGCGTCGGCCGCAGAGACAATACCGAGAATATTTTTAACGGCGGACTGATCTTCGATCTTGGCGATGATGCCGACCTCCTTGGCGTTGTGCTGGGAAAGAAAATCCCGCAATGCGAGAACATCGGCAGGATCACGAACAAAAGACAAGGCGACCCAATCGATACCGATTTCGAGGCCTACTTTTAAATCGGCGGCATCTTTTTCGGTAATGGCGGGAAGATTGACGCGGACTCCCGGTAGGTTGATGTGTCGACGATCTCCCAGGACTCCTGCGGTTAAGACACGGCAGTGGAGAGAGGTGGCATCTTTGCTGAGGACTTGAAGATGGAGGACGCCGTTATCGACGAGAAGTTTTTGGCCTGGCTCGAGATCGTGCAGGAGATCGGGGTAGTTGACGGGAACGGCGGGTGCGGGGGCGTGTGGATCGACGCTGAGGATGAGAGTATCGCCGACTTTGAGGTGGCGGGGGGCGCCGATGGTGCCTGTCCGGATGGCGGGTCCTTGGGTATCGAGGAGAATGGAGATTTCCTTGCCGCGACTTGCGGCAAGAGTGCGAAGGGAGGGTGCGACCTGGCGGACAAAATCGTGGCTGGCATGGGACATATTTAGGCGGAAGACATCGGCTCCGCCGTCGAGAAGTTGAGAGAGGGCGGAGGGATCGGTGTGTTGCGGGCCGAGGGTGGCGATGAGTTTGGTCCTGCGCGCGAAGGGCAGTTTCCATAGGGGAGCAGAAGTTGCAGAGGTAGTGGCCACCACCTTTCTTAGCCTGATTATGAAAGAAAAAGAAGACGAGGACGCAAAATGTTTGGCACACTTAGATACATAGAAGTTAAAACACTAAACCGTAGATATATACAGATGTGAATAAAGTGCAAACAAAAGTTGCTATTAAGCGTTGGCAAGCGAATTATATTAGTTGCGAGTGCTTATGCAAACTTTTCAAAACCTAATTGTGGATGCGTTAAAGAGTTCGGGGCATACGGTAGCTTTGGTGGATCGGGAATTACGAATTCGGTGGGCGACGGGAATTCAGAGGTCGTTGGTGGGAGCACCCGTGCAGGTATTATGGAAGGGCGCAGTGGCGGCGCGAAAGGAGATGAGCAAAGTGGTGCAAAATCTTGCGTGTGGCAACGGATGCAGTGCGGAGTATCTACAGACCCAAGGAAAGTTGCGGGGCAAAGGGTTTCGTCTGAGGATCGACTTTATTCCCTTACGAGATCCGACGGGGGCGGTTGAGGGGTTTGCGGCAGTTCGGCAAATGGCGAGTTCGGCGGCGGTCGGTTTCTCAGATGGGGTGGCGGAGATCTACGAACTTCTTTTCGAGCTTAATGCGGATGAGTTTTCAGGGTTACTGGCCTCCTAAGGGCGTGGTTCGAATTAAGCTCCAGGGAGCTCTTTTTCTAAACGCTCCGCTATCCACTGTTTCATCATGGACTGATAGTTGAGGTAGCGCCGTGCGGCGAGGCGTTTGAGGCGGCTGAGCATACGGGGATCCATTCGCAAGGTAATCGAGGTGGAATCTTGGCCCTCGGTCAAAGAAAGAGAGCCGGCCATAAGGGCGGGATCCAACTGGTGAGTGGCCCAGTAGGTTGCCTCTTCATTGGGATTGGGGAAAAAAGGAATTTCTTCCCATTTTCGAATCGTGGTGAGGGCTGGGGTCAAAGGGATTCCTTAGCTTTTCGTTCGTAAAAATGGTCTTCGGCGTCGGTCATGGGTCGAGTGGCGATGGGTCGCATGCGCCGACCATCCGCGCTATAAAGGGAGAAGAGAGATTTTCCGGCTAGACTCTTACCGAGGCAGAGGAAGCGGGAGTGTTCAGCTAATGGCCCGCCGCCTGGAAGGATCCGCAGGCAGAAGGGGTCTTCAAAGCTTTCGTGAACTTCCGTTTGGGGAACTTCAGGAGTGGAGTAGAGGGACCAGTCAAAATCCATAAAATGGCTCGATTACCTTTCTGGTTTGATGTTGCGAGTGCGGAGGGGCGGGTCAAGATTCTCAGTGATGGGCATACAACTTTCTTGGGAGAA
>CAMCDO010000061.1 GCA_945873585.1 Verrucomicrobia subdivision 6 bacterium
GCTCATGTTGATGCGTCTCCTTGGGTTGACGCATCCCGATGCGGGCACAAAAAACCGCCGACACATTCCTGTGCGGGCGGTTGGCCTGCGGAGAACTTTGTTCGAGTCAGGGTCTACCTGTCTCGCACATCGGAAAAGGACCTTGGGTCCTTTTCCAGCCACCGTGGGTTTCTCCTACCCCGGTTGGCGGACCCCCATCTTGCGACAGGGATACTCGGAATGCTGTTTAGAGATTAAACCTAGCCGTGGAGGTGGTCAAGGGCTCTGAGGCTTTATGACACGCGAGTGAGCTAGGGCTCAGGCGGCTGGTTTTTTGGCGGCGTCGATTACTTTGAGATATTTATCGGGATTTTTGTTGAAGGATTTGACGCAACCTTTGCAGCAGAAGCGGATGAGTTGGCCTTGGTAGAGGGTGTCGATGGTTTCGCCCATACCGCCGAGCTTGTCGCCAGAAACGGGGCAGGTGGTGAGGGTATAAGTTTTGGCGAGTTCGGCTGCTTTAGCTTTTTCTTCTGGGGTTTTGACGATTTGGGCTTGAGGGGCTTTAGGAGCGGCGGTGTCAGAGGCGTTGGAGAAAGAGATGAAGCCGAGGGTGAGCAGGGCGCAGGTTAGGATGAGGAATTTTTGTTTCATTGGAAAACTCTGGACGAAAATTTTCTGAAGCAAGGGGCCGATTTGATTCTCGGAAAGGATGGAGTATAGTTCAGTTATGAAATTGGGTTTACTTGGATTGGCTTTGGCGGGCTTCCTTTTCTCTAATCTACCCGTCCCGATTCAGGCGGGGGTCATAAAATCCTGCTGTTGTGGGGAGACGGATCAGCCCTGTCACTCTCCGATGGTTCCCTCTCCCTGCTCGGCGTGTCCTGCCCCTTCGGGCGCGGCTGCGGCACTTCTCTTGGTGGCGGTTGAGTTATCGCTTCCGACTTCGACTTTTAGGGGATCTGAAGCGAGTCGACTTTCGGCTTCCGCTCGTACCGATCGTCCTCTTTTGACTCCTCCCCGAATTGCCTCCTGATTTGCGACGTGCCCGGCAACGATTCCGGGGCTTTCACGTCTGTTCTTTGAAACTTCGATCAGGAGATAAAAATATGAAATACGTTATCTTGGCTGTGGCGGTGCTCTTCACCGCAGGATTGGCCTTCGCGGCCGACTGCTGTGGGTGCAAATGCGCCAAGTGCCAACCGGGTGAATGTCAGACCTGCGCGTGCGGGTGCTGAACCTGAGTTAGCCAATCTGGGGCGTGTATCCCTCTGGGGTGCACGCCCCTTTTTTTTGTTTTTTGGGGAAAGTTAGTAGCGGCGGGGTACGCCTTTGCTGGCGTAGGGGGACATTTTTTTGCCCCCGCGCTCGAGAGCGACGCTGGAAGAAGAGGAGGAGGTACATTTTGACTTTTTGCTGGAGCAGCAGGAGTCGTCTGATTTACAGCACTCGTTACATACTTTTGTGCAGTTGGGGGTAGGACAGCAGGGCGAACTAGAAGGGCAGCACTCGTTGCAGGTTTTCATGCAGGGTGCGGAGTAGGTGGGTGAGGCCAAAGGGAGAAGGAGGGCGGCGGTGAGGGCGAGGATATGGATGGATTTCATAAGATGAGAATATCGGACAGGAGGTGGGGGTCAACGCTGGGTTGTTGGGATAAGGGCTTGGGCGCGGGCACGGGCGGCAAGGGCATCGGCGGGACGGTTGAGTTGGCCGTAGAGGGCGGTGAGGAGTTTCCAACCTGTGGGATTTTCCGGTTCGATCTGGGTGGCGCGTTCGGCGTAACCGACCGCTTCGGCGTACTGATCGAGTCCGGTGTAAGCGGTGGCAAGGTTAAGCCAGGCTCGGGCGTCGTGCGGGGCGAGCCGGGTGGCGGTTTGGGCAACGGAAATGGCGAGGTTGAATTCGTGGCTGGCATTTAAGCTAGCAGCCAGTTGGACCCAAGCGCGGGGATCTTCTGGATCTTTTTTGGTGGCATTCTCGCCTGCTTGGCGGGCTCCGGCGAAGTTGCCGGTGGCAAGGCGAGCGGCGCAGAGAATGGACCAGGCCCGAGGGGATTCTGGATTGAGGCGGACGGCGTCTTCGGCTGGGGGAAGGGCTTCGGGGTAGCGGGCGGAGGCGAGAAGGAGTTCGCCGAGTCCTTCGGCGGTATCGGCGTCTTGGGGGTCGAGTTGAAAGGCTTTGCTCATTTCTTCGATGGCATCGGGGCGGCGACCTATTGCGAGGTAAAGGCCGCAGAGGAAGCGGTGGGGTTCGGGATTTTTTGGTTCTTTGAGACAGGCGAGTTGGGCGTCTTGGGTGGCAGCGGGGATATGGTTGAGGGCGATACGGGTCATGGCGCGGCGGAGAAGGAGTCCCGCGTCGTCGGGATGTTGGGCGATGACAGCGGAGATAGCCTCTTCGGATTTGGCGTAGTCTTGGTCGAGAACGGTGTGTTCGGCGGAGGAGACGGCGGGATCGAAAAAGGTATTTTTACTGGTCCATTTGGACAGGAGGCGGATATCGGAGAAGGCTTGGGGTTCCGCGGCGAAGTCCCAGAGGCGGTGGAGGGCGGAGGTGGAAACGGCTTCAGATCGGGCGGGGGCGCCGCCCCCGAGGAGGGCGAGGGAGCCACGAGAGGCGACACCGACGATTTGTTGGTGGGGATTTAAAACGGGGGAACCAGACTGACCTGGCATGAGGGGAACGGTGGAAAGGAGAACTCCGTCTTTGGCTTTGACGGTGCCGCGGGAAGTGAGTGGGAGATCGATGGAAAGGGGAAAGCCTGAGACGGTGAGAGGGGTATCGAGGGGGGGTTCTTCTTCGGAAAGAATCAAAAAGTCTGGGCTGATGGCCTCGGTGCGGAGAAGGACGGCGTCGGCGGAGAAATCGCCGGGGCAAACGGCTTGGGCGGAGAAAACTTTTCCGAAGGCGTTGCGGATGGTGAGGCGGCGGCGACCTGCGACAACGTGGGCGGCGGTGAGGATCATGCCGTTGGTGGAGACGAAGCAACCTGTGCCGACGCAGCGTCCTTGATCGTCCTGAATTTGGACGAGGGCGCGGGAAAGATTTGCGGGGAGATCGCCGACGGACATGCGATCGGGGCGGAGCATGGTGGCGAGGGAGCGGGAGGAGGCATCGCCGAGTCGGCCTGCTTGTTCGAGGGCGGCTTTGGCTTGGTTGAGTTTGCCTTGATGGAGGAGGCTACGGCCGAGGATGCGTTGGACTTCGGGATCTTGGGGTGCGACGGCGAGGGCGTAGCGGGCGGCTTGTTCGGCTTCGGCGTAGCGGCCGGCGAAGTCGAGGGCGCGGGCTTTGAGTTTACGGGCCTCGGGATCATCTTTGTTCCACCAGAGGGCTTGGCTGGCGGCGAGGAGGGGTCGATTATTTCCGCGTGGGGGCCAAAGTTTGGCCTCTTGGGCAAACGTCGTGGCGGTAAGAAGTAGTAGGAGAAAAAGAAGGGGGCAACGGGGGTGCATGAAAAGGCCTTCGGGCCGAGGGTAGTTTAGAGGAGTGAGGGTTGGGAGGCGGGTGGCTTGAGGCCGAGGACTTCGTAGGCGCGGGGGAGGGCGACGCGACCTTGTTGGGTGCGTTGGAGGTAACCTTCGAGGATGAGGTAGGGTTCGTGAACTTCCTCGAGGGTACCTGGTTCTTCGCCGACGGAGGCGGCGAGGGAGTGGAGTCCTGCGGGGCCGCCTTTAAATTTTCCAGTGAGGGCTTGGAGGAGTCGTTTATCCATTTCGTCGAGGCCGTGCTGGTCGATCTCGAGCATTTCGAGAGCGGCGATGGCGGTGGCGGCGGAGGCGACGCCTTGGGTGCGAGCGAGGGCGTAGTCGCGAACCCAGCGGAGTAGATTATTGGCGATGCGTGGGGTGCCACGGCAGCGGCGGGCGATTTCGGGGGCGGCGGCTTGCTCGAGTTGGACATCGAGGAGGGTGGCAGAGCGGCGGACGATGGTGGTGAGGTCTTCGGCGGTGTAGTAGTCGAGTCGGTGAGCGACGCCGAAGCGGGAGCGGAGTGGGGCGCTGAGGAGGCCTGCGCGGGTGGTGGCGCCGATGAGGGTGAAGCGGGGGAGGTTAAGGCGGACAGAGCGGGCGGCAGGGCCTTGATCGATGATGATATCGATGCGGAAATCTTCGACGGCGGGGTAGAGGTATTCTTCGATGACTTTGGAGAGGCGATGGATTTCGTCGATGAAGAGGATATCTCCTTCTTGGAGGCCGGTGAGGAGGCCAGCGAGGTCGCCAGCTTTTTCGATGGCGGGGCCTGAGGTGGTGCGGACGGTGGCATTCATTTCTGCGCCGAGAATGTGGGCGAGGGTAGTTTTGCCGAGGCCTGGGGGGCCGCTGAGAAGAAGGTGGTCGAGGGGTTGGGAGCGGGCGCGGGCGGAGTCGAGGAGGATGCTGAGGCGGTCTTTGAGTTTGGGTTGGCCCGTGAAATCGGCGAGGCGGGAGGGGCGGAGGGATTGGTCGATGGCGTCGCTGGGTTGGGCGTTTAGTTTTTCGAGGGGTGGGACGGCCATAGAAAGAGAATGGCGAAAGTGGGAAGGTTTGAAAGTGGGAAGGTGGCGGGCTATGCCCGATAGGAGTGAAAGAGAAGTGGACTGCTATTTTTGATTGGGATGGGGTGATCTTGGATAGTTCGCGGCATCACGAGGAGAGTTGGGAAAGATTGGGGCGGGAGGAGGGGAGGGTTTTGCCTGAGGGCCATTTTCTGAAGGGATTTGGGCGGAGGAATATAGAGATCATGAGGGATTTACTGGGTTGGTCGACGGATTTGGCGGAGATCAAGCGGTTGAGTTTGCGGAAAGAGGAGTGGTATCGGGAGGTGGTGAAGGAGTGGGGGATTGAGCCGTTGCCTGGAGTACGGGTTTGGCTGGAGCGGTTGGAGGCGGCGGGGATTGCCTGTGGGATTGGGTCTTCCACGGAGAAAAAGAATGTGGAGTTGGGGTTGAAGATTTTAGGGTTGGAAAGATTTTTTGTTACGGCGGTGACGGCGGAGGATGTAGAGAGGGGGAAGCCGGCTCCTGAGGTATTTTTGGAGGTGGCGCGGAGGTTGGGGGCGGAGGCGGGAAGGTGTGTAGTTTTTGAGGATGCGCCGGCGGGGGTGGAGGCAGGGCGGGCGGCGGGGATGAAAGTGGTGGGGGTGACGACAACGCATCCAGGGGGGCATTTAGAAGGGGTGGACCGAGAGGTGGAGAGGTTGGATGAGTTGCGGGTGGAGGAGTTAGCGAACTGGTTTCGGTAGTCGGCTTGATGCGGGGGGGACTGTTCCCTAAGACAATAGGATGGGCAGGGCTGAATATTTATCAGGAAAACTGGGAGGAATGGTAATGGGTTCCTGCCAGACGGCGGGCGGGGTTTTTCTGCTTTTGGGGGATACCTTCCGCAGTATGTTCCGCTACAAGATTCGTTGGGATCAGCTCATGGAGCAGATGTATTTTATTGGAATTCGATCTCAGGTGGTAGTGCTAACGACGGGGGCCTTTACGGGGGCGGTGTTTGCGGCGCAGGTATGGTTTCAGTTTAAGCGATTTGGGATGGAATCGGCGATTGGACCGACGGTGTCGATTGCGATGTGCCGGGAGTTGGGGCCGGTTTTGTGTTGCTTGCTTCTGGCGGGTCGGGTGGGGGCGGCGATGGCGGCGGAGTTGAGTTCGATGAAGATTACGGAGCAGGTGGATGCGTTGCGGGCGTTGGGGGTTTATCCGGTGGAGTATCTGGTGGTGCCGCGATTTCTTGCTTTGGTGTTGTCCGCGCCGATTTTAACGGCGATGGCCCTGGTCACGGGGATTGGCTGTGGGTATTTCGTGGCGGTAAAAATCTTCGGGGTGGACGGGGCGTACTACTGGGACAACACGGTAAAGTTTACTGATCGGAAGGATGTGTTGATTGCTTTGATCAAGGCACTGATTTTCGGGGTGATCATTGCGACGATTGCCTGCCATAAGGGGATGAACTGTCCGCCGGGGACGGCGGGGGTGGGAAAGACGACAACGGAGGCGGTGGTGAACGCTTCGATCACCTTGTTGGTGGTGAACTTTTTTCTAACGGTCTTATTGAATGCGTTGCTCTATTCGAACTAAAGAAGGTGTATGTTAAAGCTCCAAGGAATTGAAAAGAGGTTGGGAGGGCAAGCGGTGTTGCGTGGGGTGAACTTGCAGGTGGGACAAGGGGAGAGGGTGGTGGTGATTGGGCGAAGTGGTTGTGGCAAGAGTGTGATGCTGAGAATTATTATGGGGTTATTGCCTCCAGATGCGGGGGAGGTGGTTTTTGAGGGGACGAAGTTGACGGGACTAAGTGAGGAGGATTGGAATCCTTATCGGCGGAAGATTGGGATGCTCTTTCAAGGGGCGGCTTTATTTGATTCGCTTTCAGTCTTTGAAAATCTGGCTTTCCCGTTGCGGGAAGCCGGAGAAAAAAATGAGAAGGTACTAGGAGAAAAAGTGGCAGAGGCGCTCAAGATTGTTTCGCTGAGTGGGACGGAGCAGAAGATGCCGGCAGAGTTGAGTGGGGGGATGAAGAAAAGAGCGGCCTTGGCGAGGGCGATTATTCGGAAGCCCGACTTGATGCTTTATGACGAACCGACAACGGGGTTGGATCCGATTGTGGCGGACAGTATTAACCGACTGATTTTGCATTTAGGAGAGATTTTGGGGATGGCCTCGATTGTGGTGACGCATGACATGGTGAGTGCGCGGATGGTGGGGGACCGGATTGCGTATTTGCACGAGGGGAGAATCTACTTTGAAGGAACCCCAGAGCAGGTGGATCGGTGTGAGGATCGGCTGGTACGCGACTTTGTTCGCGGGCATGCTGAGGGTACAGGAGTGACGGGTTAAAGGAGGCATAGGATGAAAGAAAAGAGCTTAGAGACCAAAGTTGGATTGTTTGTTTTAGTCGGCCTTTTGGCGACGGCGAGTTTGGTGGTGGCATTTGGCAAGATCGGAAATTATTTCCGGCAAGGCTACCCGGTGATTGTGGAGTTTGATGATGCCCGAGATATTTTAAAGAATTCCAAGGTACTCTTGCGGGGGGCGCAGATTGGAATTGTGGGGGATACGCCGATCTATCGAGTGGGGCAAAACTTTGTCGAGTTGACCTTGAATATTGATGAGGGGACACAGTTGCCGAGTGGTTCGAAGTTCAGGATTGATCAGTATGGGATGTTGGGAGATCGATTTGTCAGAGTGGTACCGCCCGAAACGATGGACGGAACTTTTTTAGCGGCGGGGGCGAAGGTGAAGGGGGAGCAGGAGGCGGGGTTGTCGGCGATGATGGCTTCGGCGGGGCCGGCCTTGGAGGAGATCCGATCGGCGGCTCGGCGGGTGGATGAGTTTGCCAAATCGGCGACGACGCTTTTGCAGGAGGCGGAGCATGGGAAGGGGCCGATCTATACTTTAATGAAGGACGAGAAGATGTCGCAGGACATGAAGAATCTGATGGCGAATCTGCGTAAGCATGGGGTGCTTTTTTATGAAGATGATTCGGCAAAGAAAGATAAGGATGGGGAGGATGGGAAGCGGTCGGAGAAGAAGTCGACGGCGATTGATCGATCTAGGCCGTGAGCGGAAGAGTTGGGGCCATTTTGTTGGCGGCGGGCCAGGGGCGGCGCCTGGGTCATGATAAATCGGTGACTTCGATTGCTGGGCAACCGGTCTTGAGTTATGGGTTGCGGGCGTTGCTGGCTTGTGGCGAGGTGGAGAAAGTGGTGGTGACGGTGCGGGGGGATGTGTTGGAGGAGGCGAAGGGGTGGGTGAAGAAGGAGTGTGGGGCGGAGGAGACGAGGGTGGAGGTGATTGTGGGCGGAGTGGAAAGGCAGGATTCGGTGGGGGAGGGGTTGAAGGCGTTGGGGGCGGGGGTGGAGTGGGTGGTGGTGCATGATGCGGCGCGAGTTTTATTGACCCGGCGGTTGACGGAGCGGGTTTTGGAGGAGGCGAGAAAGAGTGGGGCGGCGGCGGCGGCACGAAAGATGTCGGACACGGTTCGAGAAGCGGATGGGGAGGGGCGGATTGTGAAGCTGATACCTCGGGAAGGTTTATGGCGGATGGAGACTCCGCAGGTGGTACGAGTGGAGGTATTGCGGGCGGGGTTGGAGAGGGCGAAAAAAGAGAAGCGGGTGGTGACGGATTGTTTAGCGGTGGCGGAGTTGGGTGGGGTGAAGGGGGTTTTGGTGGAAGCGGAGGATCCGAATTTAAAGATTACGGTTCCGTCGGACTGGGTCTTGGCGGAGGCATGGTTAAAGGCACGGGGGAAGTAAGTGGCGCTGACGGGATTCGAACCCGTGTATGGTCCTTGAAAGGGACCTGTCCTAGGCCTCTAGACGACAGCGCCCACGAAG
>CAMCDO010000062.1 GCA_945873585.1 Verrucomicrobia subdivision 6 bacterium
TTTGTCCAAGAAGGCTGGCCCGTCGTTCCCTACCTCGAATCCCGCGTCGGCTTTATGTTCACCAACGCCACCGGCGCCTCCTACTCCCAAGGCCAAGACTTCTGCTTCAGCTTTACCATCGGAATCGGCGCCAGATTCCCCATCGTGGACAAGTTCGCCATCAATCTCGGAGTGATGTACCAACATATCTCCAACGGCGGCCTCTCTGAACCAGGATCCCAAAACGTCGGCCTCGATGCCATCGGCCCAGTCCTCTCCGCCACCTACGCTTTTTAAGTTTTTTCGGGCAGCCCCTTGCCTCCCCCCGTAACCAGCTTACCCTGACACACTCCAGTAACTTGTTAACAGATGGGGGCAAATTCTCTAACCTACTGATTAGAAATGGTATAAAGTTCTAATTCGAGTCTGATTCGTCCTTTCTCAACAAGTTATTAACAAATCCTAAACCCACTCTTCCCATGCTCGAAACTCGTGATCTCCATAAATCGTATCAAGCCGGCGAAGCTCGGGTCGATGCACTCCGCGGGATCACTCTCAAAATCCTCGCAGGAGAAATCGTCGCCATCACCGGTCCCAGCGGTTGCGGCAAAAGTACTCTCCTCCATCTTCTCGGCGCCCTCGATACCCCTACCTCAGGTCAGGTCTACCTCGAAGGTCATCCCCTTCACTCCCTTAACGACGATAAACTCACCGCCCTCCGCCGCTTAAAAATCGGCTTTGTTTTTCAATTCTTCCACCTCCTCCCCACACTCACTGTCGAAGAAAACGTCCTCCTTCCTCTCCTCCTCTCAGGTCGGGTCAATCCCCTCGCTCGGGCCCGCGCCCGAGACCTCCTCACCTCCGTCCAGCTCGCCGATCGCTCACACCATCGCCCCCACCAACTCTCTGGCGGACAACTTCAACGCGCCGCCATCGCCCGCGCCCTCATCCACCAACCTTCTATTCTTCTCGCCGACGAACCCACCGGCAATCTCGACTCCGCCTCCAGTAACGCCGTCATCGAACTCATCACTCGCCTCGCTCGCAAAGAGAAAACCACCGTCCTTCTCGTCACCCACAGCCAGTCGGTTGCCGCCACCGCCGATCGCCAGATCCAACTCGTCGATGGTCGCATCCAATCCTAACTCTTGAACTGGCTCCGCACTTTTCGCGTCTTTCTTGCCCACGGAGGCCGTGATTTCTTTCGACATAAAACTCTCTCACTCCTCAACCTCACCGCCCTCGCCGTCGGCGTCGCCGCCATTGTCGCCATCCAAACCGTCAACGAAACCGCTCTCCGCTCCTTTCGCGCCTCTCTCGACCTCGTCGCCGGCCGACCGGACTTCACCGTCGAAGGCCAAGGTTTTCGTCTCCCCGAGAACCTCATTCCCATCCTCCGCCAAGATCCCGCTATCCGCGAGCTCACCCCCACCCTCACCCTCATCGCTTCCCTCCCCTCCCATCCTGGCGAATTCATCCATCTCATCGGCGTCGATCCTTTCTCCAACACAGAACTCGTCACCTACCGTCTCCAAGACACCCTGCTCACTCCTGCCGATGCCACCGCTTTTGTTTCCGAACCCAATACCATCGCCATCACCCGGCCTCTCGCCGATCGCCTCCACCTTAAAATCGGCGACTCACTTCGCGCCGTTTCGGGCGGACACCAAGCCAATCTCCAAATCCGCTTTCTCCTCGAACCTTCCCCCGACCTCATCGGAGCCGATGACCACCTTGCCATCGCCGATATCGCCACCGTGCAATCCTCCTTCGGACTCCTCGGCCAAATCGATCGGATCGACGCCCTCCTTCTTCCCGATGCCGACGGCAAAATCACTTCCGCCCAAGCCGACCTCCTCACCCGCCTCACCCCTCACCTCCCCGCCAATGCCCGTGCAGGCTCCCCCGAACGCCGAGGCCAAGAAGTCGGTAAAATGCTCGGTGCTTTCCAACTTAATCTCACCGCTCTTTCCCTGATCGCTCTGGTCGTAGGCATGTTTCTTGTCACTAACACCGTCGCCGCCAATGTCGCCCGTCGGCGTTCCGAACTTGGACTCCTCCGCTCTCTCGGCCTCGATCGCCGCTCCGTTATCTTTCTCCTCGTAGGCGAATCTCTTCTCCTATCGCTCCTCGGTTCGACCCTTGGAATTTTTCTCGGCCTTCAAGTCGCTCGCACTCTTCTCCACTCCGTCTCCTCCACCATCACTTCCCACTACGTTCTCCTCAGCATGACCGATATTGCAGTCAATCCTTGGAGCCTCCTCCTCGCAGGCCTTGCTGGACTTCTCGCCGCAGGCCTCGCCGCTTGGTGGCCCGCTCGTGAAGCCTCTCTCGTCCCCCCGGTGGATGCCCTTCAACCTGGAAACTCAGCCGATCGCGCTTCCTCTCCCCACTCCCTTGCTCTTCGCCCTGCCCTCCTCTGCTTTCTTCTCACTCTTATCTTTTCCGCCACTGCCCTCTATGGCCGCATCCCCCGCACTGGCTTCCTCGCCGCTCTCAGTATTCTTCTCGCCGCCGCCTTTCTCGCTCCCTCTCTCGGTAGATTTTTCGCCCGCCTTCCCTCACTGCCTTTTCCATCCGCCATTCTCGCTCGATCCGCCTTCAGCCGCGGTCTCCACCGCCACGGCCTCGCCGCCGCCGCTCTCTCCGTCGCCGTCGCCATGGCCATCGGCGTTACCATCATGGTCCACAGCTTCCGTGCCACCGTCGACCAATGGATCGGCGAAAGCATCAAAGCCGATCTCTTTATTGCCCCCTCCACCAACCTCATCGCAGGTGCTCTCGAACCCCTCGATCCCATCGCTGAATCTCTCGCCCTCGCCACTCCGGGAGTTCTTGCCGTCGGCACTTACCGCGAAGTTCGCCTCTTTCTTGACGGACTTCCCGCCAAACTCGCCGCTTGTAAACTCGACGTCCTCCGAATCCACAATCCCTTAACTCTTCTCTCCGCCCTGCCTGGCGATCCTTATGAGCTCTGTCAAAAAGGGGACTACGCCCTCATCTCAGAAAATTTCGCCCGCCGCCGCCGCCTTCAACCTGGAAGCAGTATCTCCCTCCCCACTCCCACTGGCCTCCGCTCTATCCAAGTCGCCGCCATTTTCCGTGACTACACCTCCGAGTCCGGCCTCCTTCTCCTCGATCGCGCCACCTACCAACGCCTAACCCAAGACCAAGGATTAACCAGCCTCGCCATTCATCTTCAACCCGGCATCTCCGCCCAAGCCGTGGGCGACTCCCTCCGCGAGCAACTCCGCCCCCGTGGGGAATTTCTGATCTACTCCCAAGCAGGCCTTCGCGAGGAAGCCCTTCGCATCTTCGATCGCTCCTTTGCCGTGACTACTCTTCTCCGCACTCTCGCCATCGCCGTCGCCGCCCTCGGTGTCACCCTCTCCCTCACCGCCCTCGGCGTCGAACGCACTCGCGAAATTGGCATCCTCCGTGCCACCGGCGCTTCCCGCACCCAAATCCTCCGCACCATCATGTTCGAATCCGCTTACCTCGGTGCCACCGGTATCACCCTAGGAATCGTTACTGGCTTCGCCGTCGCACTCATCCTCATGCAAGTTATCAACCGCGCTTTTTTTGGTTGGACCATCGATTGGCACACTCCTTACCCCTCCCTTATTTATGTCACCCTCGGTATGATCCTCGCTTGCCTCCTCGCCTCCCTCCCACCAGCCTGGCGCGCCTCCCGCCTCTCCCCCGCCGAAGCTCTCCGCTCCGAATGAAAAAACTCCTCTCCATCCTCCTCCTCTGCCTCGCAACCTCTGGCCTCAATGCAGCGGATCCCTGGACCCACGCCACCACCCCCTGGCCTTGGTCCTTTCCTCGTGACCACGGCTCTCATCCCGAATTCAAAACCGAATGGTGGTACCTCACGGGCAATCTCGACGATGCAAAAGGCAATCCCTACGGCTACGAACTCACCTTCTTCCGTCACGGTCTCCAACCCAAACCCACCCAGCCCGACTCCGCTTGGTCAATCCGTGACATCTACTTCGCTCATCTCGCCATCACCGATGTTCAATCTCGACGCTTTATCTTCTCCGAAAAAATCAGCCGAGGCGCCCTCGGAGAGGTGGAAATTTCGCAAAAAGACATGCAGGTTCGACTTGCCGATTGGACCCTTCAGAGAAAACCCGACTCCACTCTCCAAATGGCCGCCTCCGATCCGGTCACGGGCATCGGACTCGAACTTTCCGCCACCCCCCTCAAACCCCTCACCCTGCAGGGCCAAAAAGGCCTAAGCCGAAAATCCGCCACTCCAGGCAACGCCAGCCACTACTACTCCTTCACCCGACTGCAAACCTCAGGCCAACTGACGATCGCAGGCAAAAAAATTCCCGTCCAAGGCCTTTCTTGGTTCGATCACGAATTTTCCACGAGCGCACTTGGAGAAGATCAGGAAGGATGGGACTGGTTCTGCCTCCAGTTCGATTCAGGCGACGAACTTATGCTCTATCGGATGCGCAACCCGGGAAATCGAACTGATCCCGCCTCCTCAGGAACCTGGATCCCTGCCCATGGTCCCTCCCTCCCCCTCAAGTCATCCGACTTCACCATCCTGCCCCTCGATGAGTGGAAAACTGCCAGCGGCGCCACCTACCCTTCTGGCTGGAAAATCTCTATCCCCTCACTCCAAATTACGGGAGAAGTTCAGCCCCTCCTTCTCGACCAAGAACTTCGCCTCAAACGTACCTCCAACATTCGCTACTGGGAAGGCACCTGCCGCTTCACCGGAACTCGGAACGGAAAACCTCTCTCCGGTCGCGGCTATACCGAACTCACCGGCTACGCGTCGCCCATCGGTCAAGGAATGAAAGAGTAGTGACTTCCAGACCAAGCCCTTCGAAGCTCACCGAGCTTTCCGAAACTGAGCAAAGGAGGACCTCACCTATCGACCTGGGATCGAAGGAGTAATTTACTCCTTCAATAAAGTCCGCTTGCGAGTCGCCACCCAACCCACCAAACCGATCAGCAACAAAGTGCCGCTCGAAGGCTCAGGAACTACGTTGAATGTGTAAGTAACGTCCCCCGAGGAAAGGCTTCGTGAGGTTCCGCCAGCAACACCCAATCCAACTGTACCAGTTGCCTCAAAAACCATGGTGTAAGTCCCCTCTGCCGTAAATCCCCAGTTGTAGTGCTCGTGGACACCAGCTCCTTGGGAGATGGAATTGAATTCAGTCAATCGGGTTGAGTCCATTAATAGGGTGGGTGTACCAAACTCATTTTCACTCCAAAGAAATAAATTTCCCGGATTACTGCCAAACGATTTCAAAGTCATGGTGATGAGACCACTGCCCCAGACAGCTGGATCAATCTCCTCAGTCCCAACACCTGGGAAAAGTATCCCTCTTTGGCCAGCCGCCACGGCATCCTGCGGAAGAGTCCAGAGAAAACTGTTAGAAGCCCCAAGAAAATCAAACGAAGTGCCAGCAGGTCTTGCGCCATAACCCCCTGGATTCACCCTAATTATCGTATTGGCTGGAACGAGCTCCACTTCACTGCCTGCTAATCCTGCATGAATCAGTAGTTCGAGTTGGCCATCCACGTAGCCGAGCCCGAAGATATCTGCGTGACCTGTGGAAATGGTTGTTTCCGCACGAACGGGCACAAGAGTAATCCATCCAACGGCAATCAGGCCGAGAATGAGTTGAGTTTTGCTTTGTAGTTTCATCTTGGTTTTTTCTTTCTGGGTTATAGGAACTTTACGCTCCTGGGGTTTGTCTAAGTTGAACTCGCAAAAATTGACGATCCGATTCCGAGATGCTTTTGGGCGCACGGAAGTTGACCCACTCCAACCCCACCCCCGCATTCGCCGGTGCGCCCAAAACAGTCCCTAACGCAGGCCACGGTTCTGTGGCTAGGTTTTCCGTGGATTGAACTTCGTAGGTTAGCGTCGCATCATCAGTCCGACGCTGAAAACGAATCCCGAGATACTCTGCCCCATTCAACGTCACCATCTGTATCGTCGGCCGGCCCACCGTCCCAGCAGCCAACGGATTCTCGCCAAACGCGTACTCCTGCAGATTCGTCGCCCCATCTTCATCCGGATCAGCCGAAGGACCGCTGATCAATGGATTACCCGCTTGCTCGGTAGAAAACTGGGACAATTTCCAGGTATCGTACCCCGTTGGAACAGGTAACTGCCAACTTTCGACACCAAAATAAATTGGCATGGGATCGCTCTCCACTGTTTCGCCCGTGGCCACCAACCTGCCGCTCGCTTTAAATTGAATGCGATATAGGCCAATTCCTGTTAAAGCCATATTCATGTGGCCGTGCCCACCTACAGCCAGCGAAGTTTTATTTGCGTAACCCACCGCTGAGGATAAATAGAAAACTGGTGCGCCTCCGCTCGTTCCGTAACCGAAAAAATCCCCATTTCCAAGTGAAGTCAGATTTTCAATCGAATGAACCCATATATCATACGACCCTATACCCGCTCCTTCGAATATACCGGACCCCACGCCATAACCCGCCCATCCGAGAAAGAGGGCCTTCTTAGTTGTCGAACTGTCCTCGCTGCTTGGAAAAGACCAGAAGGTGGCTCCAAGAACGCCTAGGAAGGACCAGGCACTGCTCTCTGGGACTAGCGTTCGCTGAGTGCTGGGCACATAAGCAATCGCGCTACTCCCCGTGTACTGCACGCCATCAGCGGTCCTTAATCCCAAGCTGAACTTTTTCGTACTCGCGTCATACCCCAGATTAAGGTCCACGTGGCTGAATTTCTTCGGCACGTACCCTGCCCCCAAGATGGGCATTTCGGATTCGGTCAGTTGCGTAGCCATAAGGACAGTCATCTCCGCCCGAGCAGAAATCGCCCCACTGATTGCCCCGACAAAGAGTAACCCCACGATTTTATATTTCATGGATAGTATTTAGAAATATCAGTACCGCCCTCCACCACCTGCTTCATTCGCAAAGAGGGAATCGCCTCCACTCTTCCATCCGCAAAGAGGTAGTTAGCCCTTCCATGGGATCCATCGACCGATCCACCACTATACGCATCGGGCCTGACCTCCTGCCGTAGGCCCGACCATGTGGCGATATCACCACAGACGTGATCTTCCGAAGCCACCGTGCCCATTTTGTTTGTGGAAACTATAAACAAAAGAATCACCCGAGAAGGCGATGCCATGCGCAAAAGGTTGTTATGCACAACTTCTGAGGAATCAATTTCTCCAAACTCATTTGCAAAGGCTTCGGGATTCACCCTTCCGTTCATCACATAGCTAGTCCCTCCGTTTTTCAATCTCTCCGCCTTCTTGAGATCACAAGGCGAAATGCGCACTCGGTCATATTTCTCGCCCAAATAAGGCTTCAGCTCCTCAATCCAAAAGCTGGTCCCAGCATGTGCTGTCCCAGGCAACCTCCCTTGATTCTCACCCGAATAAAGAAGTAACCCCTGGCCAATCTGTCTCATATTGGAAGAGCACTGGACTTGATGGGCCTTTGTTATCGCTCCTTTTAAAGCTGGAACCCCCAGACCCACCAGGAGCGCCCCGATGGTGATTCCCACCAGCAACTCGACCAAGGAGAATCCCTGCGACGATCTGCGGAACGAGTTGGATAGAATCATCTTTAAAGATAAAACTACGCATAAGCGACATATTGTCAACGCAAATTATCGCATCTATGAAGTATTCTCTTGCCCTATTTCTACGAATCGAGATTCGGTTCTTTTCATCACTTCCCTTCATCCCCAAGGCCACTTGCATCCATTCCGCCTAATCGAAAAAATCAGCACTCCTCTTCCCCGAACAGATTCAGGCCAAGGTCGGTTCCTCCACTTGCGATCACGCGATCGTCTACCGAATCCTCGAATTCCTAGGCGAGGCAGGCCTCCTCCAAGGAGTCTCTCCCAAAGAAAAACCATTTTATCTTCCCGAACAGTCCGATCACCATCACCGCCACATCGTCTGCCGTCAATGCCACTCCACCGTACCTCGACCAGCGCCTAATTTCCCCGCTTTTAAAAAAGCCCACCAACTCACAGGCCTTCGCCCAGTCTGCTCCAATTAACTCTATTTTACCAACAACCACACCAACCCCAAACCAATCCGATACCATCCAAAGGGGCTGAACGTCCTGCTCCGTACATAGCCCAGCAACCAACGCACCACGAAATACGCCGTCACCCCCGAAACCGCAAAGCCTAACCCCAGATGCATCCACTCCTCTTGCCCAGGTACTCCAGTCGACTTTAACTGCCGATAAAAGCTAAGCGCACAAGCCGCCAACAGAGTCGGAATCCCCAGCAAAAAGGAAAAGTCGGTTGC
>CAMCDO010000063.1 GCA_945873585.1 Verrucomicrobia subdivision 6 bacterium
TCCGTATATCCACTCCTCTTTCCCCAATCCAATGTCGCCGTCCACGCCGCAGGCGCGAAACCTAATCCAAACCGCGTAATCCACTCCAGCGGGATCTCCCGCTCTTTCAGGTACGTCCGCGCTTCCTCCGCCGCAGGATCACTCGCTAATAGATCCCGCCAGTGCAATGCCAGCGCCGCGTGAATCTGTCGCAACCTCTCCCGCTCCGCCCCGCTCCCCCCATCGCCACCGCCTTTCCCTCCTCCGCCCGCCTCATCCTCCACCGCCACCCCCGCCCGCTCCGCCAACCGTCGTACCGCCGCCGGAAAATCCAGACCCTCTGTCATCATGATAAACCGAAAAACATCCCCACCAGAACCCGAACTAAAACATTTGAAAAACTGCTTGTCTGGATGGACGTAAAAAGAAGGGGTCTTTTCCTTCTTAAATGGACTCAATCCTCGGAAGTTTGTCCCCACCCGCCGTAACTGCACAATCGCCCCCGCCACCTCCACTAGGTCGCTCGCCCGCCTCACCTTCTCAATCGTTTCTGCAGAAAAACCCATACTCTTCCGTTCTCCCCCCCTCCCGCCAACCCACAAGCCTTTCCCCACGAGTTGCTCCAACCCACCTTTTCCTGCATCTTAATAACTTCGTGCTCTTTACCCTGATCCCCATCCCTGCAACTCCCACCAGACGAGCTCTCTCCCCTCGCCTCGTCAGCAAGATGACCTCCTACAGCCTCTTCGCCCTGCTTCCTTGGATCCCTCTTCTCCACCCTCACCACTCTCATGCCGCCGATGCCCCCCCGCCCCCCAAATCCCGCATCGCTATGGTCGAAGACCCTTCCCTCCTGACCAATTTCGATCCCGACCCAGCAGCCGTCAAAAATGCCATCGCCTCCCTTCTCTCCGCCCTCAGCGGAAAATCCAACGCCGCCGACGCCTGGAAAGAGCTCGGAATCGACCCCGACGATACCGTCGCCGTGAAAGTCACCGCCCGAGGCAATCCCCGCACCGGCACACGCCGCCAAGTCACCGACGCCGTTACTGCCAGCCTCGTCGCCGCAGGGGTAAAACCCGACCACATCACCATCTACGACAAACGTGAAGTAGACATGACCAAATCTGGCTACCCCACCAAACAAGAATCAAATCAAGTCCAAGTCCGCGCCATCATTGCCTCCGCCGCCTCCGATGTCCCGGGCCTCGGCTTTGATTCCACCACCACCCCCTACTTTAGCCCCAGCATGGGCGAACTCATCTACGGCGACCTCAAATTCCAATCCTCCCTCATCGACGGAATCCCCGCCCCCAGCTCGAGTGGCACCGCCAGCGGCGACAAAATTCCCTACTGGTCCTACTTCACTAAACTCATCACCCCCAAAGAAACCAAGATCGTTAATATCGGGAGTATGACGAGTGATCCCGATCTCGGCATCTACGGTTGCTGCGCCTCCCTCGCCATCGGCAGCGTCGACAACTCTCGCCGCCTCCTCAAACCCAACGCCGACCAAGACACCACCATCGGCGAAATCCTTACCAGTGATCCTCTCCTCAAACCCAAAACCGTCCTCCATATTTCCGACGGACTGATCCTGCAATTCGCTGGCGGGAAAGATTTCGACGCTAACTACGCCACTACCCCAGGCCTTCTCCTCGCCTCCACTGATCCCGTTGCCCTCGACAGCATTGCCCTCGCCCGCTTCGAAAAAATGCGGGCCAATCCAGGAATCGGCGTCCCCCCCATCCCCAAGATCGGTAACGTGCCTCACATCGCAGGCGCCGCCCTCGTCGGCGCAGGCACCACCGACCCCAAACAGATGGAAATTCTTAAGGTGAAATAAAAACCAAAAAAGGGATTAAGTTTTTTAGGGGTTAAGGGGTTCAGGGTGGCGGACCGCTCGAATTAAGGCAGACAGAACTTTTTCCGCTTCCTCGATCTTTTCTGGGTACAACTCTACCTCAGGACTCCCTAAATAATTGAGCCGCATGGCGAGGCTTGCTTGGTAATTTAATTCCCGCAGCGATCCAAAGGCAATTTCCAGGAAGCGCAAATATTCCACTCGGCTTTCTCTTGTGCATCCTTCAACAATATTAGACGGAACGGACACCGCCGCTCTTCTCATTTGAGAAACCAAACCGTAAATCTCTTCTCGTGGAAATTGTTTCGTTATCTTGTAGGTCATCAGCGCAATCTCATCGGCTAAATCAAAAGCCCTTAACGCTCGATGGTCTCTCATAAATAAGATTTTTCGTTTCTCTCAGCTCCTTAACCCCTTAACCCCTTAATCCCTTGGCTCCCTCATCCCCCAATCGCCTGCACCTCAATCCCAAACCGGAAACTCCCCACTCCCACTCCTCTCCACTCCAGCTTCGCTTTTACCCCTCCTTTCCAAACTCCAAGACCCTCATCCCACTCCAGCAGCATCTTTGGGCCTTCCGTCTCGGCTCGAGCTGCCATCCCTTTCGGCAAAAGCACAAGCACTCCCTCCATCGAAAAAAGCGAAAACCTCGCCTCCGAAATCTCCGCCAGCAACGCACTGACCGACGGTACCGCCTTCCGTAAATACGGAGCCACATCCGCCATTAACTTCCTCCCCTCCTTATCATCTCCCCCCTCCAACAACCCTTCCACCAACTCCACTCCCGCCGAGGCAACCCCCGTCAACCCACCCAGCTCAGGCCGATCCGAGTGCAAAGAGAACGAAAGCGTCAGCGGCAAAGCGTGCCGATCCGACTTCAATTTCGGCGCCACCGCCTGAAAAAGCTCCGCCTTGTCCCAAGTCAAAATATCCCCTGCCATCGGCATGTTCGTCTCATAACGAAATCTTCCCACCCCACTCGCCGCCTCACATCCCAACCACTTCATCCTTCGTAAATAATCACCTGAACGGACTGGACTCAGCCCCGCATCAGGCCGACTCATCCAACCCTCCTTCTTTTTTCGTACCGAACCTTTCCTTACTCCGATCTCCACATCTTCCAGCACCAGCTCAGGTTGAGAGATTCGCACGCTAAATCCTCCCGCCTGATTCGTCGGTTCCCCCAAATCTTCCACCTCTAACTCCACCGCAAAAACCTCTTTTCCTTTTCTCTTAAACTCCACCACCACTCGGTCCCCATGCGAAAGACCTTTCTCCAGCACCCCAAAGAAACGGGCTTCCTCATCATCGTCTACCCCACCCCGCAGAAACTTTAACAACGCCGCCACCAATCCAAACGCAGGTGCAATCGGCCCAAGAAAAAGCCCCCAAACCGTTCCAGGCCCAGGAATCGCGCCCGACAACGCTTCCGTCACTCCAGCGGCCTTATCCAGAGCTCGACGCGACTCCTCATCCGACTCGGTCACCCCAACAGAGATTCCTACGCCTCCTGGGTTCCGCCCCAGATAAGCTACGCGCCTTAGGTATTTCTGATTCACTGGACCCACCCCGCTGAATGGCAAGACCGTGGACTGCCCAGCTAGCGTGAGTTCAATCACCCCCTCCCGATTCGATCCAAGATCACGGGAAATAAATGTTCGAGGATCCACCCGCACCTCTTTGAGAAATATCGCCAGAAGGTTTTTTGCTGGGATCGGCCCAACCGCACCTGCGCCAGGAATCACCCTCACCTTTGCGCCCGCACTAAAGAGGATACGATCCAGCGCCATATGGCCATCCTTGGCTCCTCCCGCCATAAATCAATCGAGTAGTTTTTTCGGTTAGAGGGCGCGTCTGCGTCCCGCAAACGCGGGAGCAGTCTCTCCGAGAACGCCTGCGCTCAATTCTGTTCGCCCAATCGCCCAGCTAGGCGACCTCGGAGATGTCGCCCCTACCTAAGGCTCGAGGCCGGGCCTAGGCTCGGCGTGCACCACCTAATCCGTTTATAAACAAGAAAAGCCCTCTTTGGTTGCCGCCCTTTTTAGGTTCTGATCCCCAGTCAGAAAGTTCTGGTTTTTCGGGTGATTTCCACAGGCGCCCAAAGCAGCCGCAAGCTGAAGCGAGTCGGCCGAGCGCAACCCGTGAACCCGAATCAATCTCTTGGCCATTTCACGTATCGAATCGGTGGGTTGAATTTCGATCCATGAGTTTGACAAAAAAGTGAGTCGGGTTCTTGCTCGCTCGGTATTGCCAACATCTATTTCACTATTGGAAGAACGTCGAAATAAGGCGGATTCAACCTCCACAGATGTACCCCACCACACAACCATCAAGGGATCTTGCTCCAGCTGTTTCAGTCGTTCGCTGGACGTTTCCTCCATCCACAAGAGGGGAGCGATCGCGGACGTGTCCCAGAATCTCACCGGCTTTGCTGTCGCTCATCGAGCACGGCGGCGGTGAGACTAGGACCTTGTGCTGTGGGTAGGCGATTGAAAGCGGCGACATCGAGTCTGCGACGCGGTGCTTTTCCCTCCCCTTGTTCGAGGGCGTTTCGTATTTCCTGTGGCCATGACGCAGAATCCACCGGCTCCAGGACAGCGACAACCTTACGGTGGTCGGTAATCAAGACACTTTGCCCAGCTTTTACCTTCTCCAAATAACTGCTCAATGAATTCTTAACTTTAGACACACTAGCTTGAATCATCTGTCTATTATAGCCTTTTTAATCGGAATGTCAACCCCTACACTCCAAGGCGCGTCTGCGTCCCGCAAGTGCGGGAGCGGGCTCTCCGAGCCCGCCTAGCTGAAGCGTTGAAAGTACAACTCTCAACGCAGGCGACCTCGGAGATGTCGCCGCTACCTAAGCTTCTAGCTCTGAAACCACTTTCCCACATTCTCACCTTCACACATTGGAACTGCCCCAATTCCCCTTCGCGTACCGCTTCTGCACAAAAACAAAGGGCGGATCCCGAAGGATCCGCCCTTTGCCAACAAAGAAAGGTTAACTAACCGACTTAGCTTTTCCGACGAACGCGCAAGGCAACCAACCCGGCCACACCGAAGGCCAAGAGAGATGCCGAGGAAGGCTCGGGGATTACGGCTACACCTAAATTAAAAGCGGAGCTTGTCGAAAGTGAGGCATTGAAATTGCCACCTGCAAAATCACCGCTTCCGGAGTACGCCAAAAGCGAGGCAGTCGCTCCAGTATTTGCGGGAAGAACCCAAGAAATTGCATCAGCGACTCCAGTTCCTAGACCGGAAAGATTTTCCACACTACCGGTTCTATAGGTTCCAAATGCTATGGAATTACCTCCACTCGCAAGGATCGACATTCCACCAGTAAATGCACCTGTGGTGTAATTCACATCGGCCGATGTAAGCCCGTTGACGAAAAGGGCGGTAATCGTCTGCCCGACGGCGACTGGAGCGTTGTATTGCTCCGTCCATGTGCCAGCCGCAACACCTCCCACGATGGCCGTGGCAAATAAGATGGAATCTGTAGATTTGATTATGCTGGTTGCTCCAACCGTAAAGACACCAGAGTCAAACGTAAGATCTGTGCCAGTTGATATAAAAAATACCGTGCCTGAGCTAATGTTAACCCCGGCAGATTTAATTTCTCCCAATTCATACGACATCAATGTCGATGCCTTTACCGTCGGGACGATTGCGATTAGTAGTGCCGCCAGAATGTTAATTTTATTTTTCATTTAGTTTTTTCTTTCTTTGTTTATGTGTTTTTCGTTACAAGGCTACGTTTGATGCGTTGACCAAAATCTTGTCCGAACCATCACTAGTATACTTTCGGACAAGAATTGCAGAACCAGCAGGAATCGTTGGGTCGACTGCAGTACCTGTACTTGCAGTATCATACCATGCATTCGCGAACTTAAAGTAGATCTTACTTGGGGCACGGTTAATGCCAGTACCGACTGTATCATACACTAAAACCTGATCCCTCCTGCCACCAGTAGTTTTTCCTGTGCTTTGCAGGAAATTCGCATCGGTGAAACCTATTGCTGAAAGCAGATAATCAGATGCTCTTGGAAGGGCCATCGGATTGTCGTTTGCTGCAGAACTAGATGTAGCTAAATAAACTGAATCGCTTTTAGTTAACAATCCTCCCACTGCTGTGCCATTCAAGTTCACAGGAGTCCCACCCGTGTTCCTGTGAACGATGTACTGCCCAGGTTCAATAATCGTATCACCAGCTTTGACTCCACTCGCCCCAGTACTAGCCCAATCAGCCAAGGCGGGGTTGTAGAAATATAAAGTCGATGGGGCGCGATTAATTCCCTTCAAGACGAAATCTGGCAAGACTAACTGCGTACGCCGACCTCCGGTAGTGGTTCCCGTTGATGGTGTGAAGGAAACGCCAGAATCTACAGATGGAAACAGAGTATTAAGAGTCCAGTAGGGACGGACTTCAACTGCTGTAATATCCGCAGAAGCAACCGTCAAACCATCGCGAGCGACTACAAAGTCTCCTGTCCCGTTCGAAAGAACTCTGAATTTCGTTCCTGTTAGAGATCCAGCTGTGACCAAAACAAAATATGTTTTCGGCTGGGTGTTCGCCACATACTGAAATGAGTTGGCACTGAAAGATGCACTAGGACATACCAAAGTTGCATTGTCACCACTGGTCACCACGCTACTAACGGTTCCTGTGAACTCTACCTCTCTTTGAAGTTGAGGAGCGATAATTGTGTCCGACCCAGCAGCTAATGGCTGCTTAACATACCCTACGATGGGACTATTGACGCTGGTTTGTGCATTCACCGACATGGCGGCGAGAGCGAGGATTGCGAGAGAGAGGTTTAGTTTTTTCATATTTGGTGTCTCCTTCATAGATGCAACTTGCATCAGGTCGTATTCGAAATCAAGGGGAAATTTTTGCTTGCCATAAGATTGTCACATTTCCCTAAGTAAGACTTCTTGCGAATGTAAGTCGTTGCTGATTAGTATTATTTTAGCTCGAGCCGACTTCTATTTGCCAGCCGTGCTTAAAAAGTAAGTAAAATAATTTTTGGGCTTAACAATTTTCGTTACCCAAAAGGGCTGTTTTTTAGTCGGCGTGTTTTAGGGCAGACCGTTCCTACGCCCCACCTCTACCACCGCGGAATCACTATCTTGCCCTGGCAGAGAAAATTAATCTTCCGCTCCCCACCCGTTCGGAGCCACAATAGACCTCGTGCCCTCCCCTCGCCCCTCCAAAAAAACTAAAAAAAATAAATCGAAAGTTTCCCTACCCACTTCCTCTTCTTCTTCCATCCCTCTACGTAGCCCGAGCGACGGCGCTCGGCCGCTCGACGACGACTACTCTCCCGCTCACCAGCACAACACCCGCCGTCTCCTCCTCAAACTTTCAGGCGAGACGCTAGCCGAATCTGGGAATCATCTCTCCACGGTCGTCACTCGCCGGCTCGCTCATCAGATCCGCGACATCCTCTCTCCCTCCCTCCAACTGGCCATCGTCATTGGTGGCGGCAACATCTGGCGAGGTGCACCCGCCAGTGGCGAAGGTCGCATGGACCGCAATACCGCCGACTACATGGGCATGCTCGCCACCGTAATTAACTCCCTCGCCCTGCAAGACGCCCTCGAACATGCTGGCGTCGAAACCCGAGTGATGACCGCGATCGAAATGAATAATGTGGCCGAACCCTTTATCCGACGCCGTGCCCTCCGCCATTTGGAAAAAGGTCGTGTGGTCATCTTCGCCGCTGGCACAGGCCACCCCTTCTTTTCCACCGATACCACCGCCGCCCTTCGCGCCAGCGAGATCGGGGCCGATGCCCTCCTCAAGGCCACCAAGGTAGACGGAATCTACGATTCCGATCCCAAGACCAACCCCCGCGCTCAACGCTTTCAAACCATCACCTACGGGGACGCCCTACGTCGCCGTCTGCAAATCATGGATTCCACCGCTTTCTCCCTCTGCATGGATAATAAAATTCCCATCGTAGTGTTCGATGTTTTCCGAGAGGGAAATCTGCGGGCCGCCGCCCAAGGTCGCCCCGTCGGAACCCGCGTCATCGTAGGCGA